>JBIKLJ010000074.1:0-22062 GCA_044359895.1 Pirellula sp. | reverse complement strand
AGGAAGCACCGTCTGTTGGTCCTGGCCATGGCATGGACCGCAACAATCTCCGAGGGATCAAAAATTTCCGCCCGCGCCAATCTCATGATGATTCACTCCGTCGAAAGAACCGAAACAAGAATTATCGGTTCAGAATAAGGAATCCAAATTCAAATTGCAACTACCCACCCGAATAAATGCTGTGTCCCTTTGGAGGGCCGAATACTGTGTCCCTTTGGAGGGCCACCCGAATAAATGCTGTGTCCCTTTGGAGGGCCAGCCGCGAATAAATGCTGTGTCCCTTTGGAGGGCCATTGGAGGGCCAAATGCTGTGTCCCTTTGGAGGGCCAACCGGGATCGATTGGTTTTCATGTTTCGAAACGCCGAGATCCCTTGTTTATGATGCCGCGTTAGCTGGTCGATTTGGTTGTCTCGTCGTCTTAGCTCGATTTGCCCACTAGTCCCTGCACTGTTGTACTCTCCATTGCGGTAGCGTTGCTTTCGAACGCTAGAAGAGTTTCTGGCATTGAGCAAACCTGGAAAAAGCCACCTTCGGGGGCGATGGCATCCAGCACCATGAATGCAGCGCCGCTATCGGCCTTTTCGATTTGCCCCCGAAGATAACCTTTGACAAGGGGGTAGGGTTTGTACGCAAGCTGGCTGTTGGCTCGAAAAACATCGTATTGCTGCTTGTCCGAAAAGCCAAAAATAGCTCGCTTGGCGGTGTCGCCTGCCGCGCCTACCACCAACGTGCTAACGGGTTTGTCGCCATCTAATAAAACATAACGTGGGGTCGGGACCATAGCATCACCTGGAGCTCGACAACTCGCTAGGAATCCACGTTAGCCAAATACGTATCGAGTTCGTTATGGCAAGCTTGTGTAATGAAGATCCTTACAAAGGGTAACAATAAGGTCCCGCATAGCAATAGACAATCCGTAGTTCTTAGACGAGCTAGCGACCAAGTAGCCGTTTTGCATGCTGGACGCTTTGCACGAATCGATCCACTTCCTCCAACGTGTTGTAAAGATAGAAACTTGCGCGACAGGTTACGGAGACACCCAGTCTTGTATGCAAAGGCATCGCACAGTGATGTCCGACTCGAATCGCAATCCCTCGACCGTCCAGCACTCTGGCTATCTCCTCGCCATGAATTCCATCTACCGAAAAGGACAAAATCCCGCTTTTTTGTTCCAATGCAGGCGAGTAGATCCGGACTCCTGGAATGGCGCGTAGCCCTTCTTCTGCTTTTGCCACCAAAGTTCGCTCGTGCTCCATCAGACGCTCCTTCCCAATCGTCTCTAAATACTCTACCGCAGGCTTCATGGAAATGATTTCTGCAATAGCAGGGGTTCCCGCCTCGAACTTGTGTGGCAAGTCCGCCAGTGAGAATCCATCGAAGGTCACCGACTTGATCATACTCCCCCCACCTTGCCACGCTGGCATGGCTTCCAGAATCGTTTTCTTCCCGTAGCATACGCCCACACCCGATGAGGCTAGCATCTTGTGCCCGCTGAAGACAACGAAGTCCGCGTTCCAAGACTGTACATCGATCGATCCGTGCGGGACCGCTTGCGCAGCATCGATGAGCACGGTTGCGCCGGCACCATGAGCTTGAGCTACGAGTCGTTCCACTGGCAAAACAGTGCCCAATACGTTCGAAACAGCCGTTAGTGCAACTAGCTTGGTTCTTCCGGAAAGGAGTTGGGTAAACGCATCTTCATCCAACGTGAAATCAGAACGAATGGGTATCCAGCGAATCACACACCCCTTGCGTGCGCACAGTTGCTGCCACGGCACGATGTTGGAATGATGTTCCATTTCGGAAAGCAGAATTTCATCCCCCGCTTTCAGATTTTCTTCGCCCCAGCTGCATGCAACCAAGTTCACCGATGCTGTCGCTCCCGCGGTAAATATTACCTCTTCGCTTGCCGAAGCATGGATGAAGCGTTGCACTGCTTGGCGACTAGCTTCGAGCTTTACCGTAGTTCGAGCCGCCCATTCGTGTCCTGATCGATGAACGTTTGCGTAGTGCTCTAAATAAACTTCCGAAATAGAATCAATGACGCTTTTGGGGCGTTGCGATGAGGCTGCATTATCAAGGTATGCGATTGTCGTCCCCGATTCGTTCAGCCCAGCAAGGATTGGAAAGTCAGATCGGATGGCATCCATTCGGTCGCTGAGTCTTCCGTGGTCAACGATCGGACTGTCTCTGTTTTCGCGAACGGAGGGATGGACTGCTTCAAGTGCACTCTGCTTCGACATAGCGTGTTCTTTCACACGACGAATCATCGAGTGCAAGCCGTTGCTTCGAAGCGGCGAAAGGAAAGACTTGAGATGCAACTGTTCAAGGAAGGATTCGATCGGATACTGGTTGATCTCGTTTGGTGTTTTGCCAGAGTAGACCGACATTAGCACGGCGACCAACCCCCGAACCATCGGTGCATCGCTCGACGCAACGAAACGAAATCGCTGCCCATCCCAATCAGGCACGATCCATACCATGCTCTGACAACCCACCACTCGGTACTCTTCGGTGGCACATTCCGAGGGAAATTCAGGCAAAGCTTGCCCGAGTTCAATCAAAAATTGGATTCGATCCTCGGAACTCTCGAGGTCAAGAAACTCCTCCTGCAATTCTTCCGTAGATGGATAAGTTGCCGAGAAATCGATATTTTGTTTTGTCATAAGTTTTCGTTTGGAACGACAACGGGCCAACAATAACCATTTTGCATGATCCCACGGGCCAAATCTAGCCTCTAAGCCGGGCAGCATTGTCAAAGTACTGCCCGAAGAACTGTTGCCGCGAATGCATCTACCGACGGATAAACCACCAGAAGCTGTGGCGTCTTAGAATATCCCTAGTTGATCTCGGGCATCTTCGGTCATTCGATCCTGCGTCCATGGCGGATCCATAACCACCTTGATGTCCACGACACCCACGTTCGGTATGTCTTCAATAACTTGCCTGCTATTGGCAACCAGTTGAGGGCCCGCCGGACACATTGGGCTTGTCATCGTCATCTCAATGTTGACGTTCTCTTTGCCCTCTTCGCCTGGCTTGATGTCGACGACATAAATCAGTCCAAGGTCGACGATGTTTACGAACAACTCGGGGTCGATCACCAGCTTGAGCTGTTCGCGAACTTGATCTTCAGAAATACTCATTGCGCGTTTGCTAGTTAAAAAGGGTTTTAGTTGTCTCTCAGTTGAACAAGGACATCATCCCCTTCAACTTTCACCATGTGGGACAAAGTCGCTTCGGTGGCAGGCATGCACATCGCAGCACCGGTACGGACATCGAACTTCGCGCCGTGCCTGGGACATACAATGCAGGAGCCTTCCAATTGACTGTCACCGAAAGTACCGCCGTCATGCGTACACAAGTCTTCGATACAAAAAACCTGCTCGTTGAAAAGAACGACGATGACGAAACGATCTTCGATTTCAAAAGTTTGAGGCTGATTGGGTTGTAAGCTGCTGCGCTTGCATGCAAACCGGAATTCTTTCGTATTGGATACCATCTTGGTCTATCGTAGCTTTCTAATCGTATTGGCGGACTTGACGAGCGATTGCAACGCCCAGCGCTTCGCGAACACTTTCAATCGTGATACGATCAAAAATTTGTTGGAAGAAACCGGTCACAATCATGCGGATCGCTTCAGCCCGGGTGAAACCTCGGGACTGAGCATAAAAAATGAGTTCGTCGTCAACTCGGCCACTGGTGCTACCGTGCGTACAACGAACGTCGTCTGCCAAAATCTCCAGGCCAGGGATTGAATCCGCACGAGCGTGATCGCTCAAAAGCAGGTTGTCGTTTCGCTGATAGCCGTCTGTTTTGTCGGCCCCAACGTCGACCTTGATCATCCCTCGCCAAACGGTTCGAGATCGATCTTGAAGAACGGCTTTGTACAAAAAGTCGCTGTTGCAATGCGGAGCAGCATGTCGCTGTATCGTGTTGTAAGTGATATGCTGGCGACCTCGAGTGAACAACACGCCGTTGACGTGGCTGCTCGCTCCAGGGCCGACCAAGTGAACTTGCTGATCTACCTGGGCAAATCGTGACCCCATGGCAGCAATCGTCCATTGAATGTTCGCGTCCTGTCCGATTCTGGCTCGTTTATGAGCAAAATGCCAAGCCGCATTTCCCCAGTCTTGTAGACCTACGAACCGCAGATTCGATCTCGCCCCTAGCTCCATCTCCACCCCGCCGATGTGGCAACCGCCGGAGGTTTCGCTAGGACTGTTTGACTCCAAAAGAACGGTTGCTTCCGCACCTTCTTCTAGGACGATCAAAGTATGGGAAAGATCCGTGCATCCGTCCCCCATCGCACATTCAATATGGAGCGGCTTGTCGATTACGACATTCTTAGGAACGTATAAAAACTGTCCGTCCGTCCACATTGCGGCTTCCAAAGCTGCGAAGCGGTCCACGCCCGATTCAATTTGTTTTTGCAAATGCTTCTTGACCAGATCCGCATGATCGCGAGCGCATCGGCTAAGCGAGCCGAAGACGACGCCTTTAGCCGCATACTTTGGATCCAGTGACTCGGAAGTCACAAGCCCATTGTCCATGCGAATCGAACCGCCAAGATCAACACCTTCAATCAAGCGTACCGGAGCTCCAACAACCTGTTGCGGTTCGGTTTCATTGATCGGCAGATACTTTTCCAGCTTGAATCCACGGAGATCAGAACGCATCCAATTCTCATCGCGGGCATCCGGCCAACCCATCGATTGATAGGTCTCCCAAGCTTTCTCACGCAATTCAGTAATCCAAACAGGATCGATTCGTCTTTCGAGGAACTGTTCAAAGCCAAGTTGGTTGAAACCGACTTTGTCTGTTTGTGTCAGCAAAGATGTCATTTAGCCCACCGATCCTTCCATTTGCAATTGAATCAAACGATTCATTTCGACCGCATACTCCATCGGCAACTCCTTCACGAGCGGCTCGATGAAACCGTTCACGATCATGGTGCTCGCCTCTGCTTCCGAAAGGCCGCGGCTCATCAGGTAGAACATCTGCTCTTCACCGATTCGAGAGACGCTGGCTTCGTGCCCGACACTCACGTCTTGATCCAGGATTTCGATATAGGGATAGGTATCGCTGCGGCTCTTTGAATCCAAGATCAACGCATCGCACACGACGTTGGATTTTGATTTCTTGGCTCCCTTTTCGACTTTGACGAGCCCGCGGTAGCTGCTGCGACCGCCATTCTTCGAAATCGACTTGCTGATGATTTGCCCCGTTGTGTTTGGTGCGCAGTGAACGAGCTTGGCACCTGCGTCTTGGTGTTGGCCCTTGGTCGCGAACGCGATCGATAGAATCTCACCTCGAGCACCCGGTTCCATCATGTACACGGCTGGGTATTTCATGGTCAATTTGCTGCCCAAATTGCCGTCGACCCATTCCATCGTCGCGTCGGCGTAAGCCACTGCTCGTTTGGTAACCAAGTTGTAAATGTTGTTTGCCCAGTTTTGGATGGTGGTATATCGGCATCGGCTTCCGCGTTTGCAAATAATCTCAACCACGGCGGAATGCAATGATTCCGACGAGTACATGGGAGCCGTACAGCCTTCCACGTAATGGATCGATGCACCTTCGTCGACAATGATCAGGGTGCGTTCGAACTGGCCCATGTTCTCGGCGTTGATTCGGAAATAGGCCTGTAATGGGAATTCAATTTTGACTCCCTTGGGAACGTAGATGAACGAACCGCCGGACCAGACCGCAGAATTTAGTGCGGCAAACTTGTTGTCCGTCGAAGGAATGATCGTTCCGAAATATTCTCGCAACAAATCGGGATGCTCTCGAACCGCCGAATCCGTGTCCGTGAAGATAACGCCTTGATCGGAAAGATCCTGCTTCAAGGAGCCATAAACCACCTCGCTCTCGAACTGAGCCTTGACTCCAGACAGGAACTTCTTTTCGGCTTCCGGAATCCCAAGCTTATCGAAAGTATCCTTGATTTCTTGAGGAACTTCGTCCCAGGTCCGGCCTTGTTTGTCGGTTGGTTTTAGGTAGTAATAAATGTCTTGGAAATCGATATCGATGTCCCCGCCCCATGACGGCATCGGCTTCGAATTGAAGATCTCCAGTGCATTAAGGCGGTAATCACGCATCCAATCCGGCTCGTTCTTCATCTCCGAGATCTGATTGACGATTTCCGCATCGACTCCCTTGCGAGCCTTGAAGACCGCCTTGCTTTCCGTCCGAAAATCGTATTTGTTGATCTCGCCGATGGAATCGTTTGCTGCGATATCTGTTGACATAAGACTATATGTTTTCCTTCAATGGTAATGGATTGTATTTCAAGTTGGTCGAGACCGGAATTAGACTGCCGCAGGTTCTTCTTTGCCTAGCATTTCTTGGTTCGCAGCTTCCGCGTCTGGGTAGGTCTTTCGAATTCGCTCGTAACCGTGATCGTGCAATTCTCTAGCAAGTTCGCTACCACCCGTTTCGACGATTCGGCCACCCAACATGACGTGCGTGAACTGGGGTGGGTTATGCTCCAGCAGTTTGTCGTGGTGAGTAATGATCAACAAGCCCATTTTATCCCTGCCGATTTCTGCGATCGACGCACTCGCCAACTTCACCGCATCGGCGTCCAAACCGCTGTCGGTTTCGTCCAGAATTGAGAACTTAGGCGAAAGCATTGCCATGGTTAGGATTTCGGCTCGCTTCATTTCACCACCGGAGAACCCATCATTCACGTAACGACGAGCGAATTCGGAATCGATCTTGAGTTGCTCCATTTTGGACTTCAGTTCCTTGCGAAACTCCCGCATGGGAATTAAGTCTTCCCCTTCTTTGCGGTCAGGTCGCCGAACGTTGGTGGTCGCATGCCGCAGAAAATCCGCTGTCTTCACGCCAGGGATCGCGACCGGCCTTTGGAAGGCCATAAATATTCCCGCACGAGCGCGTTGGTCCGCTTCCCATTCGGTAATCTCTTCACCATCCAAAGTGATCGAACCTTCTGTGATCTCGTAGTTGGGGTGGCCAGCGATCGCCAATCCAAGGGTGCTCTTTCCCGACCCGTTCGGTCCCATTAGAGCGTGCGTCTCACCGAACTTCATTTCCAAATTCACGCCGCGAAGAATGGCTTTCCCCTCAACCGAAACATGTAGGTTTTCAATGCGAAGAATATGTGACATTATTTAAATTGATCCAAAGTCAAAAAAGGAAGAATTGAGTATTGACCGCCATTCCATGCAAAATCAGTTTGGCATGGAAGGTAAATTTATGGGTTTGAACTGGCAGCAAGTATGGCCATCTAGCCGGCACTGAGAAAGCTCCATCTCTTGGCCAAGAGCTGCACTCATTGCTTTTGTTTCCATGCTGCAAACGCTTCTGTCCTGCCCGTCACCGATCAAGTCTGGGTAAGGGCACGCTAGCACCTCGAGCACCGGCACACCATAGCCGCTCGTCAAGCACGTTGGCACCCTGCGATTCGATAGGAGCTCCGCCATCGTTTCCATACGTTGCCCGATAGGCGCATCAGGGATGAGATCGCGTAATTTGCCACCCAGGCTGTCGGAAATTCTTGCCATCAACCTGGCTCGAAGTTCCTCGCTCTCTAGAGAACAAATTTCAGTCCACATCGAGATCGCAAGATCGCTGTAAGTGACACCCGCCTGTCGCCAGCCCAAGTCCGTCAAAAAATACTTGAAGGAAGGGCGTCCTCGGCCGACTCCCTGCTTTCGTTTTTCGATAAATCCGGATTCCTCAAGCCGATCCAGACGCTGCCGAATCGCAGTCGCCGTCACCTCGAGGCGCTCCATTAAATCGGTCACGCAGAGCCCCTCGAATCGTCGAAGCAGATCCAGTACCAACTGGTCCACAGGACGAATCGGGGAATCAGAAGTCTTTGCGGAATGATCCACGAGCAGGTGTTGCAGTTGAAGGGGAAAGTTTGTCGGCCAGCGATTCAACGCTGATCTCGTCGAGGGATTCTAGCCAAACTGCGATTTTAGACAAGCTGCGTTGCGAAAATTATCAGGAGGTTCTTGAACCCGCACTATCGAAACTCTGCATGGATCGGAGCAACGAAAACGGAGGACGGGATCGCAGAGAACGAGGGGCAGCTGAGAAAAGGGAGTTTCACCTCTCAAGCAAGCTAAACGGGGCTCGCTACACATGTGGCGCGAGCGAATGGTTGCAGGACTTGAGGGATCGCGGCTACGTGTGGTCGATCTACAAAAAGAGCCGCAGCAAATGCTCGCGGCCTTGGGATTCGTCTTACAGGATGCAGACTAGCTCTTGAATACGCTTAGAATTGCGATGGCCTTATCGAGACCACCAGCAGCAGTCACGAAGCTCTGCATGGTGGAGAAAACATCGTTCATCGAAGAGGAAGCCGCAGCAGCGACAGTCGCCTTAGGTTTCCTGCCTCGCTTCTTGCCCGTGGACTTGGCAGATGGCGAACCACTCTTCTTGAGTGTTTGATATACCAATGGCGCGGAGACTACAACGCCTTGTTTCTTCAGTATTGCTACAACTTCAGCAGCCTTCAGACCCGGGTTATCGGAAACAATGCCTCGGATTAGTTCGGATTTGTTCATTTTCTTCTTCATAGTGCATTCTTGTGTAGGAAAAGAGGTTACTCACAACCCGATTAAGTGTAATTACCGGAAGCCTCAATAAATGCATGCTTAAGATTTTTAACGGTTGAGTATTTCAGGAGCATTGCCGTTGGAACAATCGGAATTTTTTTCGCTGTAATTATTTTTCATACGTTTAAGCGTCGAAAGAAAATCGTCTCGTCGTACAGATTGGCACCCCTAATCGGTGTCCCCCTGTAAGCCGATCGCTTTCAAACATCCTAAGGGAATATGATGTTCTGCTTCACGCGTTTTGCCGGCCTGCTATTTTTTGTTTTCATTTTCTGGATTCCGGCAATTTCGATTGCACAAGAGGCAGAGGAGAATGAAATCGAAACGGACCGAGATTCCTTTACTCCATCCACGAATGTCGTAGGACTAGGTCGTTCCGTTCTCGAAACTAGCTACTCGTTCGTCGACAATCGAAATGTCCGCGAGACGCATAGCCTTCCTGAACTCTTATTCAGGTACGGGATCGGCGAAAATATGGAATTGCGATTGGGGGCCAATTACGAAATTGGAGGTGCAGGAAGTCCGATCTCGGCAAATGTTCCTAAGTCGCTCGAGTCCACTCCGGAACTTGAAGAGGAAAGCCGCGTTTTCTATGGGACAAAGCTGCTTCTGATGGAACAGATCGATTGGCTTCCTCAAAGCGCTTTTATTTTACAGGGCCACACCCCCACCAGCGGCGAAGTGACTGCGTCTAGCCTTTCGGCAGGCTATGTTTTCGGTTGGGAATTCGAGAACTTAATCGTTTGGGATTCGGCTATCCGCTACAGCACCGGTTCCCAGGAAGAAGACAGCTTTAACATTTGGTCACCCTCTAGCGTCATCAAGATTCCGCTCAGCGAGAAATGGAAAATTCATGCCGAGTACTTCGGCGTGTTTTCCGAAGGCCGTGAGGAAGAAAGCACTCAGCACTTCTTTAGCCCCGGCTTTCATTACCTCATTTCAAGCAATTTTGAATTGGGGACTCGAGTCGGTTGGGGATTGAACGAACAATCGCCCAACTTTTTCAGTAACATCGGTTTGGGCATTCGATTCTAGCCTCATCCGCAGAATCTGTGGGTTCTTTTTGGCTCCGGAAGGTTGCCAAGTTGTTGATATAGTGCGGTTGTGATGGTTTCTGAGTCCTATCAAACGCTTGGCCCAGGTAGCAAGGAAGATCCGATCCGAAAATGTTTGACGATGGTTGCCGCAAGCACCGCAAATCGGTTTTCCGCCACGCCGTGACCAGAGTGTGAACTCAATTTGGTCTGCTTTGGTAGCCCCTGACTTCTTTCGAGCATGTCGGCTTGTTTTTTGAGTAATGCGAAAAATCCAACGCGATGACGCGGAGCTCTATCCAAGTTGCTCGAGGCTATTCAAAATTTCCGGCCTGGGGATGGATCGACCACCTGAGTGTCACCCGCCTGCCGTTCTGCAGAAAGGGGCTACACTTCTCCGCAGCAGCCAATCTGAACTATCGGAACCAAGCAAAGCAGGGACGAAAGTAGCCTGGAATAAACTTCGTTTATGGAGACAGATTTTTAATTCGATGCCGAATCAGGATTTTCCAATCGAACCAACAACCATTGTTCGGTCTTTTCTTTACCGAGATGCACCAGGCACGGTGCTTCCGCCTTGGTCAAATTGTAAAGCCCCGTTTCAAGTATGTTGGTGGTGTTGTCCCCGACGGTAAAGGCAACTCGCTGAGTTTCCTTATCGACGGAACCTTGAATCACCTGATTTTGCTTGGAAGCGGTATCGGTATAATTGCCTCGTAGAACACCGTCTTTGTTGACCGCCAATTGAATGGTAATGTCCGACTTGGATTGATCTGCCTTGGTGAATGCGAAGACCCCAAGCGGCAGCCAATCACCGTCCGAGGATGCTTCGGCTTGAGCACCTGTGGATGCTAAATTGGAAGCAGAATCGTAGAACTCTTCGGATGTCCCGGCGCTATCCCCGTTGATGTAAACGCTGTTGTCTTGATAGACCACGTTGTTGCCATAATCGTAATAGACCGGCGGTTGCTCGCTGTACCCACAATAGCTGGAAGCAGTTGCCCAAGTGGATGCGTTCCAAATGGCGTTGGCGGTAACACCTGCTGCGAACCATGCACCTGGATACTGAGCGTACCAGCCTTGGTTGTATACTCCCCAGTTGTTGAAGTTACCGCGAACCGCTGCAGCGGCGGTGTATCGACCAGACGGTGTAACACGGGTAAACCCGGCCCCAACCCCAGCAGGTCCGGCTGTCGCGATGCCACCCGCACCGTATCCGCCGGGTCCAACAGCCCCACGACCAGCAACCACTTGACCACCTGGCCCGACCGCAACACCACGAGCAGCCGCACCACCCGCTGCTCCCTGGACTCCACCCACCGCGGCTGCACCGCCATTGGGGCCGACGGCTGCCGCTTTGCCTACGGTATTGCCTTCAGGACCAGTAACCGCCACTCCCGCAGCCTGACCACCGCGAGGACCTTCCGCAGTCCCCTTGTTGACGTCCAAGTTGCTACCTGCTTGGAAAGGGTTTCCATTGGCCATAGTGCCAGCTTTTGCACCTACATGACTCATGCCTTCATCGGATGGCAAGCCAAGAAAGCCGCTCAAATCGTTCTTGCTGGGTGCGTTGTAGCGATTTGCCGCAGCGTCAGGTGCGCCCGAAGCGCCGGTTCGCGGTCCTGCCCCACCCGAGTTGAAGTTACTAGCCCCGCCGCCGCCGAAATTGGGACGTTCACTGCCGCCCGCAGGCCGTACCCCCGCTTGGCCCGCATTAAAAGATCCACCTGGGTTGGGGCGTCCGGCCGCCATTTGACCACCACTGATATTGTTAGAGCTACCGCCGCCTCGCGAAGCTCCACCGCTAAAGCCACCACCACCACGTGCACCGCCGCCACCGCCGCCACCAACGCCACCACGTGCACCGCCGCCGCCGCCGCCACCACGTCCAAATCCCCAGCATGGAGAAAGTGGTAAAAAGACGATTGTGAAACCTAATGCAAGGAGCAAATTCCGGTGCGATGTTTTTCTTGTGGACATTTCTTTACTCTTTAGTTCTGTCGTTAGATTTTGGTATTTCAGAAGTTCGGTAGGTGTGAAATCTGGAGCGAGTTTGTTCGGAGCGTTTGAACCCGCAGGCACGTGGAACCTGATGGATTACTTCGGTGATTGTTTGCGTCGAATGACAACTTCATCTGTATCGGGAATTCGCAAATCGCCTACAGTTCGATCCAAAGATTGCCAAACATAAGCGTTGTCATCCAAGCGTTTAAGAATGTTGACTGCAGTCGTGGAAACACCTTGTCCCGTTGTGCCAGTCACTTTTGCCAGCCACCCATCTTCGGTAGCAGACCATACGCCGACCGCATGACCACCATCGGCGGAATAGCTCCAGGACTGAACATGTTGCGATTGCGAATTCCAGCCAATGATTTGCATGCCCGAAATCACACTGCCATCCAATTGGGTAGTCGAATAACTGCGTTCCACAAATTTTCCGTTCACGATCCAACGGCATTGGAAATCGGATTGTTGACCGTTCTCTTCCGCGGACCAATCGCCGATCAACCATTTTAAGTCCGCCAAATCGTTCTCGCTGCCGGATGTGTCCACTGCGGTTTCGCGAACGGAGGCCAACATCCACCTTCCCTCTACCTTCATATGAACCGTAGTGTACTTGCTGACACTGGGGGAGGCAGAAGGCGAAGTCTTAAGAATCGACTGACCATCTTCGATCGCAACACTATCGCTAAGAAGACGAACCGATTCGGTGATCAGTTGAAGATGGACTTCTGGCGACGAAGCGAAAACGTCGGCGTAAAGCTTTTCGATCGCTTCACGGCCTAAGAAGGTCCTGCCAAAGTCGTCGATGAACTCTCCCTCTTTGGTCCAGAACGCAGCAGCAGCCTTAGAATCTTTCTGATTGAAAGCCATGACCGAATCAGCAACCTCCTTGCGGATCGCGTCCATTGCAACTTCCGGGTTGGGTTTGGGACTGGCCAACTTCGTCGGGACGGCAGCCTTTTGCGGAGCCTGGCCCATACTGCTCGTCATTGGAACCAGTCCAATCCAAAGTACAATCAACATTCGAGAGAACTTTTGAATCACAATACCATTCCCAACATGAAATCATTGAAGATGAAAGACTTGACGCATCCACTCGGATTCTGAAAAGAAAGATGAACTATACAGTTCCAAAGCACCTTGATTCACGAATGGGCAGCGCATTGTGACGCCTGGCCACCCAACATGCAATGATGCACAAAACAAATTTCCAGTGGGCGTGTTGAAAACAAGGTTGAATCCACAACAAAAAGTTCTTTTCCACGCCGGATTGCTCAGCCTGTGCCGCGGGAGCTAGCAGCGATAGAGAATTTGCCACGAATGCGTGGTGCTTGCAGCAAGCATCGAGCCCCTGCAGCTTTGTGGAATACGCAGAATGTAGGATCTTAAGAAATCACAAGGGCCTTCAGTCGAAATGAGGGGAATCCCTTGGTTGCCACCGACACTTAATGCAGCGCTCAATAGGAACGCAGCATCGCTAGCTTCCACCGCGGACGTTCAAGGATCTACCCGTTCGACATTCTTCGTTCGACTGCCATCTGCCATCTGACAACTGCCGACTACCATCTGCCACGATCGGTCGCCTATCCGCCGAACATTCGGGTCAAGTTCATCGTGTCGTTGACAAGCACCGCAGCCATCAAGCAAAGCAGCCCAATGACCCCCGCCATGGTTAGCTTCATTTGAAGTGCCTCATCCACTGGACGCCCAAGGATCGCTTCCGCAGTCAGAAACATCATGTGCCCGCCATCCAACGCGGGGATTGGCAGAAAATTCACGATGGCCAAATTGGCGCTCAGCATCACCAAGAACATCAACAAAGGCGAAATACCCTTCGACGCAGCATCGCTAGCTTCCACCGCGATCATCCCTGGACCACCTACCACCTTAAAAGGCATCTTGCCCTTGACCAACAGTTCAAGAAACTCCAAAACATTACCCATGCGTCGTCGGATCTCTTTGAGCCCCATCGCAAGGGCTGGCAGGACGGCATCTGCTTTGTGATCTACTTGATATGCGGAAAAATTTGCAGCTCGGTCTGGCCAAAACCACTGTGAATCCGAATGAACATCGGCTTGCGCCGAAGCGATTTTACCATCCCGTTCGTATCCGATTTTGATAGGGAAGCCTGTTCGGAACGATTGAATTTGGTTGTAAAAATACTGAACGCTTCGAGCATTGTCTACTTGGGTAGGCTCTAGCGCTTGACTGTACCCATAGACAAAGACCTTTTCGAGATACTCTTTGTCGAGGGAAGCTGAACCGTCGAACTGAATTTGTTTGATGATATCTCCTGGAGCAAGTCCGCTCTTGGCTGCAGTCGATCCCGGTTCGACGCCACTCACCACGTTGGATACTGAATACACGAGTCCCGAACCCAACAGCTCAAGTCCAACGGGTCCCAAGGTTACATCGCTGGTGCCAAAGATGAATTGTTCGGGAACCGTCCATTCAAGCGTTGACGTTGTTTTGTCTTGTCGCTCGAAAGCAAGCGTTACTGATTTGCCTTTTTGCTTCGCAACGCCTAAAGCAGCTTTAAATGAATCTTCGATGAGCTCGCCGTTGATGGATATCAATGAATCGCCCACTTTGACACCAGCCAGATCGGCTGGCGAATCTTTTAGAACTGCGGACACTTTGCCCGGCTTAAATCGAAGGCCCAACGACTTCATCGGCACCGGCGCCCATTCGACATCCACTTCCGTAAACTTGGCCGCCTGACCTTCCTCCTTGGATAGAGAGCGTCTTACCTGAACCGTCACTTTTTCGTGCATCCTCGGGTGCAGCTGTTGGTTCAGCGAATACTCCAATGGGGTTGATCCGTATCTCGAAACATCCAATGCTGTCCCATTGATACCAGTGATGATGTCCCCTGGTAGAAACTTCGGTAGGTTTGCATCCTCTGGCTCTAGCCCAAAAGTGATCGACTTGGATAAAGCTTCCTTCGAATCGAGCTTTGTCACCGTCGGGCCTCGGACACCCAGCGACAGCTTTTGGATACCAAGCTTAGGATCGGTATGTGCAATCGTCCCTTGGAATTTCATTGGGATCTGGGTGCCATCACGAACCACTCCCACATCCATTTCTGTCTTTGGGTCTCGCAACCCCTGAAACAGAACGGTCATGAACATGTCCCGAAAAGACAGTTCATTATCTTGCAGGGAACCGATCTGAACAATCCTATCGCCCGGTTGAACGCCGTTCATCCAAGCTGGATCACCGGGATTCACTTGAGCAACAATCGCTGGTTCATAGGGAACGCCAACACGAAAAGCCCACGCTGCCATCAGCACTCCAAAGATCAAGTTCATGACCACACCGGCACTGATGATGACCATCCGAGCACCGACGCTCTTGGCGGGGAACGACCTGGGGTCCAATCGAGGCTGCTCGTCCATCGTCGCGTTTGGGTTTTCGATACGAATGCGTTTCAGTTCTTCTTCGGCTCTTCGAGGATCGTCGTCCTGGCCAAGCATCTTGACGTAACCACCTAAAGGGATCGCTCCAATACCGTATTCTGTCTCGCCCCATTGAAAGTGAATCAATTTCGATGGAAGGCGAATCGGCCCCAGTTTGATCGGCACATCGAACCCAACGTAAAACTTTTCGCATTTGACGCCGAAGGCCTTGGCAGCCAGGAAGTGCCCGAGCTCATGCACAAAAATCACGAACCCAAGCCCAATCGCAACCAAGACGATGTTATAAAGCTGGCCACTCCACTTTTCAATCAAGCTTGGCTCGGCAGCAAAAAGAGGACTGAACCAATCAAGCCCAATACCATTTTGGAGCGACGCAAAAGGGATCCATTGAGCGTTTGAAAAAGCCGATCCGAGCTGAAATACCGTGTCTAACATTGAGAAAGGGTCCATCGATGAACTTCGTTACGTCCCCATTGATCCAAGTCTTTGAGTTCCTGGAGCGTTGGGTTCGCTGAATAGTTATGGTGATTTAATACATCACGGCAAATATTCGTGATGTCGGTAAGTTTTATTTTCTGTTCCAAGAATAACTGTACGGCAGCCTCGTTCGCGGCGTTCAATACAGCACCGCACGAGCCCGATTTTTGAACAACTTCATAGCCAAGCTCTAACGCTGGGTATCGTTCCAGGTCAGCCGGTTTCCAATCGAGCTGCATGGCTTGTGTCCAATCCATGCATGGTATTGGCCCTGGCAACCTTTCGGGATAGGTCAAAGCATATTGAATGGGAAGCCGCATGTCTGGCGGACTCATTTGCGCAATGACGGATCCGTCGCAAAACTCAACCATGGAGTGAATGATGGACTGGGGATGCACAACCACGCAAATCTGATCCAAGGTTAAGTCAAAAAGCCACTTTGCTTCGATGACCTCTAAAGCCTTGTTCATCATGGTGGCTGAATCCACCGTGATCTTCCTGCCCATTTTCCATGTGGGATGCGAGAGTGCATTTTCGACCGTCGCGGTTGAGAGTTGATCCAAAGGCCAGTCACGAAGCGGTCCACCGCTGGCCGTTAGAATCACGCGTTTCACTTGTTTCGGATGAGTACCAGCCTGCAAAGCCTGGAAAATAGCGCTGTGTTCGCTATCGACGGGCAATATCTCGGCTCCACTTTCGCGAGCCGCTTGAATCATCAAGGCTCCGGAAACCACCAGGGATTCTTTGTTCGCTAAGGCCAATCGCTTACCCGATCGAGCAGCAGCTAGTGCGCTATCGAGACCGGCAATGCCAACGATCGCTGCGACAACCGTGTCGACTTCCTGGCTTTCCATCAATTGAAGCAGGTTTTGATGTGAATCGCTGCGACGGGTTATACCATCATCGGCTTGGTTCTTCCGAGCCCATCGCTTCACTTCATGGGACTCAGAATCCAGGGCAAATGCGTACCGCGGCTTAAAGGCAGCCACTTGCTGCTCAAGCAATTCCAACTGTTTGGAACAGGAAATTGCAATCAGACGCAGGGAATCTGAGTGATGCGTCAGCACATCCAGGGCAGCCCGCCCGATACTTCCAGTCGAGCCAAGAATGGCAACGTTGCGGATTTGGCTCAACGAACTTGGCTCCAGTGGGAGTCCATCCCTGGGAGGTAAAATTGACAGAATCGCCGCATCCATCGCAAAGCGTTCCTGCGTCTACACTTAGTCCGGCGATTTTAGGAACAACCCGCAAAAACCTCAACCTCAAACACTGCCCAACCCGCCTGACTAGCGCATAATTGATTATCTTGCCGATTCGGTCAAAATTCAAAACTACGTTGACTGAGTCCGCCGTGCGTACAGTCCAACGATGAACCAAGTGATTTTCCTCGAAAAAAGAGCCGCCAAAAGCGAATGTCAGAACCTTCTAAGCCCGAAAAAAAGCCAGCTCCGAACAGCAACCCGAACTCGGCTAATTCCTGGATGATTTATGCTGTTCTTGGGATTTTGATTTCGATCAGTCTGTTCAGTATTGTCAACACATCGCTTATCCAGACCGTTTCGTACCCCGATTTGATGGCATTGATTGCAAAAACGCGGTATGTCGAGCCTAACTCTAAGGAATTGGACCCCAACTTTGACGGAACCTTGATCGTTTCCAACGGAAACACGAAGTATCAACTGAGCCGACTTCGAGACATCCGCGTTGACAGTAAATCCATTTCGGGAAAGGTCGACGTTCAAAGTCTCTCGGAAGATAAGCCAGGCCCGCTCCGACAAAATGTCAAATTCGAAACCATCAAGGACGACTCGAACGACACAACACGCCAAGTGCGTGAAAAGCTTGACGAAGCCAATATTTCGTGGGCTTTCGAACCCGGGCCGTCCATGTTGACACAAGCAATTTGGTTTTTCGTTCTTCCGATGCTCCTGGTCACGGCAGTATTTATGTTCGTGATGAGAAAGATGGGTGGCCTTGGCTCTCCGATGCAGTTCGGGCGATCGCGAGGGAAACTGTATGCTAACGAGCAAGTCGGTATCACCTTCCATGATGTGGCAGGGATCGATGAAGCGGTGGAAGAGGTTCGTGAGATCGTCGACTTTCTTCGCCATCCTGAAAAATATCAAAAGCTAGGCGGTCGTATTCCTCGCGGAGTCTTGCTGGTCGGACCTCCGGGGACTGGCAAAACACTGCTGGCGAAAGCCATCGCGGGGGAAGCTGGAGTTCCGTTCTACTCCTTGTCGGGATCGGACTTTGTCGAAATGTTTGTCGGCGTCGGCGCCGCTCGCGTTCGAGACATGTTTCAACAGGCTACTGCCAAAGCTCCAAGTATCATCTTCATCGATGAATTGGATGCGCTGGGGAAAAGCAGAGCGGGTAACATACCTGGATCGCACGACGAACGTGAACAGACGCTAAACGCCCTCCTCGTAGAAATGGATGGTTTCGATGCTAATGCTGGGGTTATCGTCATGGCTGCCACCAACCGGCCGGAAACCTTAGACCCTGCTCTGTTGCGTGCAGGCCGCTTCGACCGAAACGTCTTGGTGGATCGACCTGATAAGCAAGGTCGCGAGGAGATACTGAAGGTCCACGTCAAGAACGTCAAACTTGGCTCCAATGTAGAGCTTCGCCAAGTCGCCGCAATCACGCCTGGTTTCGTAGGGGCGGATCTTGCTAACTTGGTGAATGAGGCAGCCCTTCTGGCAGCTCGCAAGGGCAAAAATGATGTTGGTCAAGAAGAGTTCAACGATGGTGTTGAACGCGTGACGGCCGGTCTTGAAAAGAAGAAACGTATCATGAGCGAAGACGAAAAGCGCCGAGTGGCCTATCACGAAGCAGGGCACGCGCTGGTCGCCTTCTCTTTACCAAATACCGACCCAGTTCACAAAGTATCGATCATCCCTCGCGGCATCGCAGCGCTCGGCTACACCATGCAGCGCCCCGAAGGGGACCGTTATTTGATGACTCAGCCTGAACTAGAAGCGCAAATGCAAGTGCTTGTGGCAGGAACGATCACCGAAGAGATGATCTTCCGTGACATCAGCACTGGAGCTCAGAATGACCTCCAACGGGCAACTAACATCGCTCGCGGCATGGTGATGGAGTACGGGATGAGCCGCATGGGCCGCGTCAACTATCGGGAAGGAAATCGTTCTCCCTTCTTGGCTGGGGGCTCCGGTGAATCGTTCGGTCGCGAATACTCGGAACAAACCGCTCGAGAGATTGACCAGGAAGTCAAACGATTGATCGACGAAGCGATTCAAAGAACGCGTGCTATCTTGAGCGAACGTCGGGGAGCGCTGGAAGCCTTAGCCCAACGCTTGATCGAAGTAGAAGTCGTCGACGCGGACGACTTGAAACGAATCATGGACGCTACCATCGGTGGACCTCGAGTCGTTCCTGGAACGACGAACGTCGCACCGACCGGGGGAACTTCGAATGTTTCAAGTGTACCAACCAAGCTAGGCCAAGCTGGATCGTAATCATCGAGGCGGGAGACGCGGTACTCTCGTACTTGAACAATGTTTTTCGAGTACGAGCACCATTTCATTGAGGACGAGGACGAGTACGATGGAAAGCCGAACTTGGTAGCTTCAATGCTAGTGCTGAGGCCAGAATGAACTGTTCTCTCTAGCCGCTTATTCTGTTATTAGGTAACTGCCGCAAGCTACTTTGCGGTTCGGTCGACTCGACCAAACAAGTGGCCACCCTTGTCATCGTGCTTCCAAGTACCGGCATACTTTTTATCATGGAACACAACGCGAGCGGAGAAAGTGCCGAGACCAGGCAACGGAACTGAGTCCATGACCATGACGGGAGTTCGCCCGACCCATTCCACATTGATCTCCACTGGGACTTCAATATCTTTGTCACCGTATTTGATGCGAGTGATAATCTCCCAAGCGTTGGAATCGTCGTCCACTTTCTTGGCTGATTTGATTTCGTACCGCTCTTCGTTGAGCTTATTCAAAGGTTGACCGTCGACTGTAAAGACGCCTGTAAGAACTGCACCGGACAGGTATTTCTCAAACTCTGCAATCGTCTGATTGGCTTGGAGTTGCTTGGCTTTAGCTGGCGCATCTTGCGCACCGCCAAGTTGAACAAAACCCCACAGGCAGATGACTAAACCGGAAACTAAAACACAGGATCGGACTATTTGGTTCATCACAAGACCTTCGTTTTCTTTTATGGAAATAACACGAACTTAAATGTTTCGGAGAAACTGAACAGCGGTTCCAATCTCGTCGATTGGGTTCCTGGGGTTATCCTTTTCCACGATGAAATATCCCGGAAAGCGAAACTCCTCGAGCGTTGCCACGATTTGAGGAAACTCCGCCAATCCCCTTCCAAGAGGAACTTCGGTGCCACGTCCGCGAGATCGATCTGGCACCCCATCTTTTGCATGAACCAACATAACGTGCCGAGCAATCTTTTCTAAATGAACAAGGTCGTAACCGTTCACCAACAAATTGCCAGGATTCAGCGTAACGCCAACGCTTCCATCCGGCAGTGAATCGATCAAGCCGCAAAGTCGGTCGAGCGGTTCCGCTCCCGTTTCACATGCCAGAAACGCACCTACATGCTGACTGTAAACTCCTAAATCGGACAAAACGGTTCGCAGCAGTTCAAAGGTAGGTGAATCCGCCGATTCGGGAATCTCTCCCACATGGTTCACAACGACGTTTGCACCCAAGTCGTAGGCCATTTTCATGGCTTGTTTGGTCCCAGCGATTCGTCGATCGAGCTCTTCTTCGCATTCGTAGCCGCGGCGCGTGGGGTAGCGAATCGCTGCAACCCGAATATTAAGATCTTCCAGTAATTTTCGAACTTGCCGCAATGCAGTGCCGACAAGATCGGAAGGCTTAATGCCATACCTGGCATCAATTTCCACTGCTTCGACCCCTAGGGATGCCGCAGCATGCAAAGCTTGCTTAAACGGCAAATTAAATCCCGTCAGTTGAACGCCAATACGTAAACCAGGCAAAATGCGACCTCGAAAAATTGCGCCTACCACCCAGCAAACGAATGCAGCACAATCGACCGTGGTTGTTGCGAAAGTGGTTCAATACACCTGTTTCATTCTAGCGACCAGTTGGGCAACGTCTATCCATTCCAAGGAAGACCGCTCCGATCGCATCGAATCGGAGGTGATTGCCAAATGGAACTTTGATGCGAACGAGGATGCGAAACGTGATGGTTGGCCGGATGGATGGTCGAGAAGCACCGGTCAGAATCTTCCGAAGTTTATCCCAATTGCCATCGTGAAGGACGCAAATTCCAAAGAAGAGTTAGAAACGATCGAGCAATTTCGTAGTTTCGCATCTCGAGTCATGGTGGGGCGACAGCAATCCAAATGGCCTTGGCAAGTCAACCTCGAAAGCACTCCCCCGGTAATCGATCGATGGCTGGAGCAAACGGCATTGAATCCTTACCTACGAGCTCAAATGGATGGTGGGGCGATCGAAGTCACCTCTCCGCCAATTGAGATTGAAAACCATTCCCTGTACTTTGCGTCTGCCAAAATCCGTGGCCAATCGCTTGACTTTGAAGCACTGATCAAGCTGAAATTCCTTGATGATCAGGGGAATACAATTCTCCAAGTAAGTTCCAAACCGAATCCTCCCTCGGCGACTTGGGTAAACCTTACCACCGATTCGAACGAAGCATTCGAAGGGGACATTCGCTTCGTGCAGGCGGTCCTTTCCGTCAATCCGAAAACAATCAACGCATATCGAGCCGATTTTGGCTTCGATTCCATTGCCGTGCACCAAACTCCTCGCTTGCGATTAACGGTAGATAAAGACTCTCATTCCTATCGTATAGGAGACCCAATCACTGTTCGATGTGTTGCTACCGGGATGAAGGCGGAACAACCATCGCTAAAGCTTAACCTGCACGATCATGAAGGCAATCTGATTCAGTCGGAAGAAAAGAGCTTTATCAAAGAGTCGTCAACCAAACTGATTCACCAAACCACAAAATCGCAAATAGCGACGCTGAAGACCCAGCCGAATGGGACTGGCGAACCAGAGGCGGAGAAGTACTGGCACGGCTACTGCGAATGGAAGCTTCCCGCCTTGCAGTCTGGATTTTATGAAATTAGCACTCAGATGACGCAAGGCCGAACCGGTAAGTATGACTTGTCGGAGCAGTTTGTCGTGCTTCCTAATGATGGGTTGGGCAGAAGCGATATTCGTTTCGGCTGGACCATGAACGATCTTCAACGATCCGATCCTAGTTCGGAAATGACTGGCAAGTTAGTTGATTCCCTTCGAACTGCTCGCGTAGCAAAAGCAAAAATTCCCATTTGGTTTGATAGCCAGCGGCAAGAATCGTCCGATGCATTTACCGAACGAGTCGATCGGCTCCAGGCCGGTGGTGTTCAATGCGTTGGTGTGATATCGGCCCCCCCCATGAGCCTGCGGAAAAAATTCCCTCGAATTGATGCGGACTCCTCTGGCCAGGCCTTGGAAGATTCCGTTCTGGTGCAAAGCTTTCTGGAACCAGTGCTTAGGCAAATGTGTTTGCGAATT
>JBIKLJ010000422.1:0-6719 GCA_044359895.1 Pirellula sp. | reverse complement strand
GTCGAAATGATCTGGCCGACCGCATCGACTTGCGTGGACGTGACCTCACCTCGCGGACCTATTGCCTTGATTCGGCGACCCGCATCGTCGTATTGATACTCGGTGACGTTTCCATTGGGATCGACCGACGCGACTATTTCATCAGCCGCGTTATAGCGGGTTTCCGCTCGGTTTCCGCTCGGATCGACTGTCCCCACCAAGCGACCGCGAGCGTCGTAAAGACGTTTTGTCACACCGCCTCTCGGATCTACCGTTTCCGTCAGGTTCCCATCGGCATCGTACCGATACGAGGTAACCGATCCTAGCGCATCGGTCATCGCCACCAAACGACTGCGAGCATCGTATTCATAAAAAGTGTTTCTTCCGAGAGGATCGGTTTCCTGAATCACGTTGCCTGCGGCATCATATCGATATTTGGTTGCGTTGCTTAAGTTGTCGAGAACAACAACGGGTCGGTCTAAGGAATCGTATTGCCAAGTCGTTTCTCTACCGAGCGCATCGATCGCTTTGATCTGATTACCCGAGGCGTCGTATTGATATTGCAGGATGGGCCGCGTTTCCGGGCCTGCACCATCAGGGTCGGGTAGTTGGGTCCGAACGACCCGGTTGGAGGCATCGTGTTGATACTCCGTGATAAACCCGCGGGGATCGATGGTTGCAATAAGATTTCCAGCTAGATCGTATTGAAATTGGGTAACGATCGCGGAGGGGGTTCCCGCCGCTTCAGTAATCCGGATCAGACGACCGAGGGCATCGTAGTCATGATCGGTGATTCGCCCCATAGGATCCGTTTCCGTATCGACAAGCCCGAGACCTGTGTAGGTGTAGCGAGTGACGAGATCATCGCCCCCACCCAAGCTACCCACGACTTCCGTCACGCTCAGCAGATTGCCGTTGGACGGATCGATCTGATTTACAGTGACTCGTCCGAGATCGTCGGTGTATTTGGTAACTTGATTGAAGCTCGGTTCATATTCAAAGTGCTTGCCCTGGTTCGTCAGCTGGTTGAAGCGGACTTGGATTTGCCCATACCGATTCTGCTCAACATACACCAAATCGTCATAGCCATCGCGATCGATATCGGAGAATATCACTCGCTGACCAAGAATCTGATCGTTTATGGTTCCGACTGCAAAGCTAACCGGATCCGAGTATTCACCCGTTCCATCATTGCGATAGATGTTGATCGTGCTGCTGTCCCGCTGGTAGCCAAGGATGTCTAAGTCACCATCGTTATCGATGTCCCTAAGCCCCGGTGCGTAGCTGTTGACTCGCCAAGCGTCCAGCAAGTCCATGGCTTGAAAACCGTTGCGGCGATTGAGAAATCGACCGTAAGAGGTGGGGCCAAACATGCCGGTAGTTTGAACCGATACAAGGTCATCCCATCCGTCACCGTCTATATCGCCACTCGTCACCCCTCCCGTTCGAACAAATCCGATCTCGAACTCGTCCAAGAAGATCCGGTTGGGATCTGCGTAGCGCACCCCAATCACGCGACCAGGAGAAAACGAGTGATAGATGTCATCACGACCATCGCCGTTGATATCGGAAAGCTGAGCCGCAACGAGCCTAAAACCCAAATCGATGGGCTGCGAGAAGCTGTTATTATTGTTCCGAAATAACAATGCGTTCTCAGCCTGGCGACTCACAACGATATCTTTATCACCATCGCCGTCGATATCACCTGCTGCAAAGGAAATGGAACCAATTGCATCAATGATCAAATCCGTCGACTTCGTATACTCGCCGTTTGCTTGTCGAACAAAAATCGAAATCTGATTGACGAATTGATTCTGGTCGTTCGTGTAACCGTTCAGCACCAGTAGTTCTTGGCGGCTATCTCGATTCATGTCAACAAATTCGGCTTGCCAAGTACTTCCCGAATAAATGTTCCGAGGATCTTCGAAACCTCCCACTGATTTGGATTCAAGCAACCAAATACCCGTCTGCAACGACGGATCAGTCCCGTAAATCGCAAGATCATGGAAGCCATCCAGATTGAAGTCACCTGTGTAAAGTTTATCGACCCATGGAAACCCCAAGTCGAGAGAACTAGCCTCTTGGGGAGCAAGGTCTAGTCGTGCTGTCGAGAACCCTGTGTTAGCAAATACTTGTGCCTCGTAGGCTCCATCCGAATTCGTATCCGTGACGATGGCTGACCTGTAATACGGTGCACTTGTCGAATGAGCTTTGTTGAGAACCAGTTCAAAATTTTGGTTACCATCATTGAGCAGCGTCTGAAGCGATACCGCACCGCTCACAAATGGTGTTGCATGACGCACGATGTCCAGATCACCATCGCCGTCAAGGTCCAAAACGGTGTCGCTCGCTCCCAGTGGCGCCTCGATCCGAGAACGACCATTGGAGATATCTTTGGTTTCGTAACTTCCATTGCCACGACTCAGTAGCATCCAATCGTCAGCAAACAAGACATCCAGATCGTTATCGCGATCGATATCAACCACACGGAAACTCATAGAATTCGGGGCAAGCGTTTCAATCCCGGTGGAGATTTCCGTCACTGTGCCAAATGTGCCATCGCCTAGTCCCGAAAAAACCAATAGTTTGCCCAATGGCCAACGCTCACCTGCAGGCCCTTCGCCCATCGCAGCAACAATTACATCGGGATGATCGTCTTGATTGAGGTCCGCTGTCTCAATATGCAAGTAAATATTGAAAGCTGTCTCAAAACCGCCGAGCAATGTTTGCCCGGAAGAAAATGTTCCATCTCCGTGACCGAGAAAGATCTTATACGTGCTTCTTGGATGCATCTCGCCGTCCACGATCGTCGAAGCAATTGCTCTCGCCAAATCGACTTTACCATCCTTGTTGAAGTCGGCGAATACCGCCGTTTGAGGTGTGAAGTTTGCATTTTCCGTGATCCCAGAAACGGCGGAGTCTCGCCATGTCCCATCGCCATTGTTCAGCTTGGCAACAAAACCGTGTGAGACATGCAAAATATCAGTCCAACTATCGCCGTTAAGATCGACCGCATAGGAGTAGGAACCACTGCTCAGCACCTCGGTTGCGTTCGCAGGCTCTGTTAGTATTTGCGACTCAGCGAATTTTCCGGCTTCGTTTCCGAAGTGAATCGTGGATCGCGCGTATTCACTGCCTACCAAGATATCGCCGAAGCCATCACGGTTAAAATCCGCCTGGGCAATGGACGTGCTCGTCCAAGTAATGGGACCAAACTGACCATTGGGGTTGAATCCACTACGCGTAAACGGATCTGCAAAGATGTTTACCGGCTGATTGATTTCGTCTTGAATGAACGTCACATTGCCTCGATCGTCATACTTGTATGTCGTTGAGTAGCCACGGGCGTCCTTCATCTCGCGAGTCAGATCACTCCTGTCTTTGTCATAGCTGCCGCTGCCACCGATTCGGTCTCTCTTGCTGACCAGTTGCCCCGAGCGATCGGATTGATAGGTGGTCATTTCCCCTCTCCCATCGATCAGAATCGCGTTACCTGCATCCGAAAGGACAGCAAACGGCGGGTCGTTCTCGTCGGTAAGCTTGTCGATCGAATTCAGACCATAGACGGCGGATGCACGAACCCGCCATTCCGAACCGTCTTTGCGAGTCGCCCCCGAAATGCGTCCGAACTCGTCGTAGTAACTCAATTCGCGATTTCCATTCGCGTCGATTTCGCCCGTCATGAGATTGTGACTGTCGTAACTCCACGTCCGTGTCGCACCGTCCGGATCAGTGACTTTGATCAGATTTCCAAACAAATCATGTTCGAACGTCGTTGCTCGACCCGCCGGATCAACTATCCGACCTAATCTGCTATGGGTATATTCCAAACGAGTGATTAGTCCGACTGGGTCTGTCAGTGAAGCAAGGGAGCCGTCCAAGTTGTATGCGTACGTTGTTTTGTTGCCGACTCGATCCGTCACTTCGGTCAATCGACCGTCGATTCCTCGGAAGGCATAGGTGGTCCCGTCGGGTAGTCTCCGTTGCCAACCGACGCCTGTTTTGATGAGCGTAGAGAAATCCGCTTTGGGAGAATCGTATCGATCGGGCTGATTTCGATTCCTGGTGAACAGCAATTCATACAGGCCACCGTCGACAAGCAAGATCGATCCGTTCGCACTCTCGATGAGTTGCTGCAGACCCGAAATCCCCCATCCGGCCCCGTAGGGTGACAACTTGGTGTTGACGTGGAGGAGTTCGGCGGTGGCTTGGAACAGTGTCCCTGAGAATTGGTCAGAGTTCCATTGCCCTGGTCCATACATGACGGAGTATTCGTAGATTCCTGTCGGTAACTCACGCATATCGGCCTGAACCGCCATGGATACGTTCACTTGCGGGCCGCCAAACGGAGACGGCGGGACTCGCCACAATAAATTGCTTGAGGCGTCGCCAAGGGTGAAACTCGTTCCATTCTGGAATACGGAAACGCGAGCACCGATACGCTGATTTTCAACAACGTTGACGTTACTCATGCCGAAGTGGATGATCGGGTTCGGATCTGCTCGCAAAGAGGAGTAAGCAAGCTCGATTCCGCGATCTTCACCGAGAGAATTGTAGGTAGTCGTTGAGTGGAATTCCTTGAGTGCACCTGTGTACAGGCACGCCTCTGAACTCATGGCGACGCCAGCGTTCGTGGTGTAGGGAGTAAACTGTCCTGCACCACCCATGCACGGGGTGGCCCCTCTCGGATCCGGATTGCTGCCATGGTTTCCGGGGGAGAGATTCCCTGGGTTGGCAGCGGGTAATGCAGGCATGTGCCAACTGGAGTTGCGAATTCCGCCGTGAATGGTCTCGATCGACTTTCCATCCTGCGATACTCTCATATCTCCAACATCATCAAACTCACCGGTCACGGGATTGATAGACCAAAGGTCGAGGCTCGTGCCCGGCGGATAATTGAGCCGGTTTGGAAACGTAACCGGTGTAGGAGTTGCGAATACCATCTCACCTGGCTGGATCGTCACGACGAGGTTCGGAAACAGTTGGCCTGGTAAGGACGCAGGAGTCCTCGAGGGTGGAACCTCGGTGATGCTGAGCGATCCAGTGAATGGTAGTCCCTGTTGGGTGAAGAGTGTGTTCGCTCCCACATCGACCGCGACCGGAGCTTCATCGGATCGGAGCAGACGCTCGACTCGTGTATCCTTGACAGGATCGATACTCGTTCCTTCATTCAAGGTTGGCAGATAGATCGGTCGAACGATCGCGTTGTTGTAGCCCGCATAGATCTCGTGCTGCAACATGAATGGAAGCTTCTCAGCAATGAACGGATACTTGGATGCACCCGTCAATAGCTCGCCTCGAATCCTCAGCGTTTCAGCTGCTGGGATCCCAGCTCCCAAATTCAACAAAAATGTCCCCGTGGCATCGGTCAAGCCACTCACCGTTCCGACCTCGACGCGAACTCCGACGATGGGCGTGCCATCCACATTCAATACTCGCCCCGAAACGCGTGTCGTGCCGATCGGATCAGGATTAACGCGGACCGTGATTGTTTCGTCATCGTTCAAACTACCATCGCTGGCTTGCACGACGAAATTGTAGGTTCCAACTTGAGTCGGCGTTGGCTGTATCGTTAAGAGCCCATCGGTGCTCAAGGTCATCGTCGGCGTAGGAGATGTACCGTTGATGGCAAAACGAATCGGGTCCCCATCCGCATCGCTGGCTTGCAATGGAACTTCGATCACTCCGCCAGGCATGATGTCTATGGGCGATATGGGAGCTAGGATCGGTGGCCGGTTCGGGCCAGCTGAAACAACACTTCCTGTGATCGGGAATCGCGAATTCGTTGGAACCGCAAGCTCGATTGAAAACAATGCAGACCGCTGGTTTGCTCCCAATCCTCCACGCGAAATGGCAGAAGTCAGGTTCCAATAGGGGACTCCTGCAGACGTTTGACCGGAAGCGTTGCGAACTCCGACGCCGCTCGGTAGGCCGTTCAGCAATAGTGCAGCGTTGCGTCCAATCGTCGGGCCGCGATTGACTAAACGAGCGTCCAATTTCGTCGTTCCTGAAACCGAATCATACCGCCAATTCTCGGTCAGTATCTCAACCGAAGCAACTGGATCCCAAGACGCAACGTTTACCGAGGAACCAATGGGCACAACGGCGTCCGATGGAAGGCTAAATGCATCGGCCACTTGATCAGTATCGACCTCGTTCGACGTGGGAAGGACATCGATCCGAGTCCCACTGGACGCTGATTGACTCAATAGCTGCAAACGAATCTCGGCGGTTTTCGTACTGGTCACGCCTGTTAGATCGACAGTAAGAATTCTGCCATCCCATGTTGAGATGCCAGGAACTGTCTCGACACGATCCTTAGAGAGCGAGAAAATGCCGGTTCCTTGAGCACCTCGATCGATCAGAGTATTCGATTCCTTGGGGCTAGTTACATAAACATTCAATCGGTCTTGAAGTAAAGAATCGGACGCTATCGGATCCCAGACAGCGTTGATTTCTAATCGAATCTTTCTCGTTCCAACCGTCTGCCCAGTTGTCACGATGATCGACTGTTCATTGGCAAATGAAGATCCCTCGGTCAGACTTCGAGGGGACTGTACACCCGCGTTAATCGAGTTGATGACCCCTAAAACATCCAAGGGTGTCAACCGTGCGTCTCCATCGACATCGAAGAACGCAGCGTTGTTGGGACGAAACGGAGGCAATTGTTGCTCCGTTTTGCGATTGATCTCGTTTATTAGTGTCAAAACATCCAATGGGGAGATTTTGCGATCGTCATC
>JBIKLJ010000247.1:0-6759 GCA_044359895.1 Pirellula sp. | reverse complement strand
GTTACGGTTTCCCTGCCAAATACGGTTATCGCGGCTAGCGCCCGCGGCTCATTTCGAACAAAGTGAGTGCCATTGGGCGCTAGCCTGGATATTGCAATACTGAAGAGCTCGGCTAGCGCCTCAGGCTCACTTTTGTCGGGCTCGCTTTTGTTGGGCGCGCTTTCATAGATTCAAGATGACAACGGATGGTAGGGATTTCCTTAGAAGCTCCGCTCGGCACAACTGCATACGTCCCAACGCTATACGCTTTTACCTAGAATGATGAAACAATCTGAGTGCGAAACAACATTCCCGATTGTCCGGAAACAAAACCGGTTCGATTTTGATCTGCGGGTGAACTATCAATCCATGCCGCATCAAACGTATATCGAAGATTGCTCTTGCCCTTTAATACAAACCAATTGAAACCCGTCGCAAACTCAGTCCCCGAACCATAGGCACCTGTGACGAACGAATTTCGAGAATAGACTTCCAACTGCTTCGGTTTTAAGAAATAGCCGGCTTGGGCAACTCCGCCGAATGTTTCTAACGAGCTCATGGGGAGCGGGCCGCTCCCTTGAAACGCTGACAAGCCTTGCCGATAGATCTCGGTCGACAGGCTAAGGCCACGAAACTTGAAGGCAACATCAAGCGAAGTCAAAGACAAATGAAATGCTTGTAAGGTGACTCCCGGGGCGAGCGCACCCTGCTTGGTGATCAATGTACCGTCGGACAAGCGAATTAAGGTGTTTTCTGGATACTCGCTTGCTTGGCTTCCCGTCTCCATGGTAAACGTATAACAGCCCCCGAATCGTACGGCTGGTTCCGTATGATCTTCGATGTCGGAATACCCTCGCCCAAAATCTCCCCATGGCTCGAACCATACCGAATTGGAAGAGCAAAAACGATTGTTGAGTTGATTGGGATTCACATTCAGAGTGTTGAACCCATTGGATAGCATTGCATGGTAATTGAAACCTTCCGAAGGCTGCCCAGTAAACCAAATACCTTGACTCAAACTTGGCCGAAAGAAAGTAGTCGCCATCGAACGGTCGGGACCATGCTGTGCATCGAAAGAACTATGTATCCATTCTCGCGTTCCAGGAACTTTGTTCTGACCTACATGCACTTGAAACCCGGGACTAAAACGGTAACTCAATGCGTACGCTCGAAAGCCGATCGGATTGTTGTTGACGGTGTTGTAATCGATATTGAGAAGATACGTTAGGTCAGGCATCAACGCATTCCCGGAAAGAATCAGACGCCCGCGAGGAATCGCAAAATCGGTTCGATTCAAGATGGGATTGGTAGTCCCCGTGCTATCAATCCAAGAGGTTTCGTCGCGAGCGAAGCCCGTATAGCGAAACGTATTCTGATGATTCACTTTCAATGAATAGGGGGATTTCTGCAAATTGCGTGGGCGAATGGTGATTCCATTGTCATAGGTTACCATGTACCCGTCCTGAGGTTGCTGCAACGAATCAGCCTCGACCGTTTGCCCTTCGACAGCCCCCCAAGGTTCATTCCACTCTGACGGGGTCATTGGCTGAGTCAGTTGCAAATGCGTTTGTTCGCGGAGCAACTGAACTTCTTCCGCCAAGCGAGCATTCTCTTCAACAACCGACTGCAGCGAAAGCTCTAGTCGATCCAGTTGCGAAGGGTCGACCTCCGCCATTCGCAGCGTCCCTTGCGAAAGGCCTTCTTGAAAAGTTAAAAAACTACAAAGAATGGCAAGCAATGCTGGCAAAACATGTCGGAATATTGATTTAGATGTGGGGCATTCTAGCCGTCGCATGGCAAATCACGTCCTCAACACCAAATATCAAGACTTTGCTTTACAGAGTATCGACTTCCCGCTTTCGAGGATTGAGTGGAAATGGAGGCACACAAAAACTACTGACCAACCTTTTATGGGTTTTTAATAGTCGGCTCCGACAATTGCAGAAAGTGTCCAGAACGCCGCTGAAGAATATGCTAGCGTACCTGGCCTTCTCGGCGAAGATGTATCGAGCTGGCGAGATCTCAAAATCGATGGTAAAGACCTATCGATTTCTAGCTGAATCAATAAGTTGCGCGATCAGTGGCAGCAGCTGTTTCTTTCGGCTAACAACATTATCCAGCTGATACAGATTGCGGTCTAATCGCGGATAATTGATTTCGTCCCATTCTTCTGACTCGTGGCTTAGAAGGAGAAGGGAACCATTACTAACCACGTCGGTGATGAGCAAAGCCGAGAAATCAAGTCTTTGGTCACCGCACAAACTTTCCAGGGCCGCGCGCAGTTCGTCTTTACGATCCCAGAACAAGTCAAAACCATTCTCCTCGATTTGAGAAATAGAAAATCGTTGCCCATGCTCTGTGAACTCTTTGCAGTCTTCGCGAACGACTTCGCTGGGAGTGCAAGTTCGCAGGGCAGAACCAATCTCGAAAAACTCCTTGGCATAGTCATCCAGATTGATATCACATAGAGTGCGAAGCCAGTCCAAAATATCGCGATCGACATCTGTTGTGGTGGGGGAGCGTAGGAACAACGTGTCTGAAATAATTCCAGATGCCATGCATAGAGCAACGCCAGGTCGAGGTACCAAGCCGGCAGCCCGAAACTGTCTAGCTACCAACGTACAGGTCGATCCCACCGGTTCATTGATAAAGCGAATGGGTTGAGTCGACTTGAGTCCACCGCCTAATCGATGATGGTCTAGAACCTCGAGAATCTCAGCCTCTTCAGCCCCATTCACTGCCTGGCTCAGTTCATTGTGATCGACCAAGATTAGTTTTGGCTTTGGAGGATTCACTAAGTCCGATTTGGATAGAATCCCAACAAGCTGTCCCGAATCGGTCACCACGGGAAAAATAGGTTCGTTCGATTTTTCGATAGTTTGTCTGGCTTCATCGACCGGCATTTTTGCTGATAGCGCCAGGAAATGAGTATCGATCGCGGAATCGATAAACTGTGATGACTTGATTCGCATCGTGGTGGTCGCAGTGTCGAATGGGCTTTTCAGCACAGCGACATTTCTCGCTTGAGCCAATTGAACGAGTCCAGACGAAAGGGTGTATCCCCCCGTGACCACAAGAGCGCGTACGCCGTGTTCGATTGCAGGTAATTGAATCGTTGGGCGGTCACCGCTGACAACTATCAATTTGTCGGCGGGAAACTTTTGCATCCGTTCCGTGAATCCGCCAGCACTCATAGCACCTACCATGACCAACAGTTCATCATGCTGCGAAGGATCGATCGCATGTTGGAATTCCCCACCAACAACTTCGCAAATTTTCTGAAGACTTGTTTTGACGGTTCGAGTCTTCAAAGGATCAAGGTCGTCTTGGAATACCAAGTCCATGAGCTGCAATAGCGACAAAACACCAACAACCTTGTTCTCGTCGTCGATGATGGGAATCGCGCGTACCTCGCGTTCCTTCATACGCTGATAGACTTCGTAGAACACATCCCCGTACTTCGCTGAAACGAACGAATGCTGACAAACATCCTCCAGTTCGGGCCGAACATCCATCACAATTTTCGGCGGCGATACCTTGGCACGTTTAAGAACATACTCCGTCCGCTTGTTAGGGGTACCGCAACATGCCGCAATCGCATCCGGCCGACTAGTTTGTTGTAGTAGGTCCGCATAGGCAATGGCGGAACAAATGGCATCCGTGTCTGGATTGCGATGTCCGAAAACAAGTACACTCATGAAAAATTCGACCGGAAAGCGAGAGGAGACAACTAGGCTTATTTTTAGCATAGCTTAAAAATCGTTTGGAGTTCAACCCGATCTTTAGCACCAAAACCACCCCAGAGGAACGTTAAGACCCGCCAAGTGGCCTGTAAAGTTGTTTTGCTGGGACTAAACGCCGCACCGGAATTTACTCCTCTTCCCAGTGTAATTCTTCGATTGCATCGTCTCCATCCCCGGAAGCAGCAAACGCCTCTTCCACAGGCTCCTGCTTGCGTTTCTTTTTTGGCTTTGTTGCCCTAGGAGGGTTTTCATCCCAACTTTCGTCCCGTCGGATCTTGTTTCCGCGTTGCTTGCTGGGTTTATCGTCGGCCCCTTCTGCACCAGAGCGCATGACCTCCCACTGTTCAAGTGTGATTGCCACCTCGCGGGCTTGCGACCCGTTGTACTGGCCGACGATACCATCTTCCGACATGAAATCGATCAGACGTGCAGCCCGGCCGTAGCCGATTCCCAAAGCACGCTGCAAGAGCGAACAGCTGCCTCTGCCTTCGCGTACGACGATGTCCACAGCTGCCTCATACAGATCGTCTCGCTTCTTAAACGAGCCAGGCTTAGTTGGTTCATCTTCTTCTTTGGTTGTCTTTAACTGCACAAGCTCCTGTACAAAGTTTTGTTCGCCCATGCTGCAATGGTCAACCACCGCATTGATTTCATCGTCGCTTAGATAAGTGCCTTGACCACGAAGAAGTGCGCTGGTGCCTGGCCATAAGAACAACATATCACCATTCCCGAGCAGTTTGTCCGCACCCATTTCATCAAGAACAACGCGCGAGTCTGTGCGGCTAGCCACTTGGAAACTAATTCGGGCTGGCAAGTTGCTCTTGATCAAGCCTGTGATGACATCCACCGTTGGTTTCTGAGTCGCAAGAATCAGGTGAATACCAACCGCTCGGCTCTTTTGCGCCAAACGTATGATGTGAGCCTCCACTTCCTTTCCGGAGGTCATCATCAAGTCCGCCATTTCATCGACCACAATCACAATAAACGGCAGATGGTCTGGAATCAGATCGGCCTCTTCCTCGTTCTCTGGCTTTAATCGATCCAGCAGTTCCTCTCGCCCAAGCTGATTGTAGTTCGTTAAGTGCCGAACCCCCGCACGGGCAAGCAGGGCATATCGTTCTTCCATTTTATCGACGGCCCAGGCCAGAATAGCTTCCGCCTTTCTCATGTCGATCACGACCGGGTGCATCAGATGGGGAAGTCTGGCGTAGCAACTGAGTTCGACCATCTTCGGATCGATCATCAACATTCGAACTTCATCGGGGCGACGTGTCATTAAAATCGAAGAGATAATCGAATTCAAGCAAACGCTTTTTCCTGTTCCCGTTCGGCCTGCGATCAACAAGTGAGGAAGACTTGCGAGATCCACGGTCAACGCTTTGCCGGAAACGTCTTTTCCAAGAAAGAGAGGGATCTTTTGCTTGCGAACCTGAGGCCCGCTCTCTTCGATCACTTCCCGCATGCGAACGATTTGCCGTTGTTCATTGGGTACTTCGATACCAACACTGTTCTTGCCCGGAATGGGCGCCACGATCCGAACACTGGGCACGCGAAGTGCAATGGCAAGATCGTCCGCTAAGCCAGTGATTTTGCTGAGCCGAAGTCCTGCTTCCAATTCGATCTCATACTGAGCGATAACGGGCCCGGTTTCGATTTCAACCACTTTGACATTAAAACCGAAATTGAAAAAAGTTTGCTCCAAGACTTTGGCTTTGCGTTTGACCTCTTCGGTTTGCTCATCGTAGGAAACCTCATCGGACTCGGTGAGTAGATCCAAGCCTGGCAGCACATACTCTTCGGATCCTTCGGGCAGCTTGGTATCGTCCAGATGAGCTAGAAGTTCTTCTGCCGGTTCTTGTTTCTCTGCCTCGTCGTCCTTTTTGGTCTTGCGATTTTTGACGCGAGGACCTTTTTCCTCGATATGTGCGGCATCCGATCGGACAGATTTTGTTTTACTGGTTCGGACCTTTGGTTGCTCGACTTGGATCTCGGTCGCTTCCTCATCGTCCTCGCTATGAACGTCTTCATCATCTCTGTCTGCGTTATCGTATTCTGCGTATTCGCTATCGATATCGCTATCGTCCTCGAAGCGTTCATTCTCTTCATCCAGATCTTCATCTGACAGAACAGCTTTTCGACCGCTGACGATCGACTTGTGACGATTCGCGACCATATCCGATCCGCCGTCCAGTAACGAATCCGCCTCTGGTTCTTCGGCAATCACTTTCTTATTGCCGAATAGAGCGCCCGCGATTGACGCGAGGGTCGACGTTGTTCTTGGAAAAGTCAAGTCTGTCCGTCCAGCGGCCTTGGTTTGTGAGGCGAGGTCGCTGGCGGTTAGACTTGTCTCCGCCCGGCGTCCAATGCGAATCGCTGGCCCTGGCTCTTCATGCGTGTTCGGATTGTTTGCGAATAAAGCGGAACCCGCCATGGGTGATGCGTGAATGACGGACGACGGGTAGGCAGTCTGCGCTCCGGCGGCGCCCTGTGCGGTGATCGATGCCGGGTTCTGCCGCAAAGTAACGCTCTTGGGTAAATCCGATCGCGAAGGCGAAAATGTGCCAGAGAGCATTTCCTTGTGACGCTGAAGTGACCAGCTTGGAATGCGAAAGTACTTCAGCGCAAGCAATCCACCGGTGGCCGCGAATCCAAAATAACGAAGCAACGCATACTCGGTGCTCAACAAAACCCCACCAACCAAAACGGACAGCACAAAAATCAAAGAACCTGCGCTGGCCAGATGGCGATCTAGCCACGTGTTGCATAATGCCCCTAAGTAGCCACCTTCTCCAATCGGAACGGGAATGCTCAATTGCAAGCCCAAACGAGTTGGTAGTGTGCAAACAGCAACTAAGATCAGGGTCCAGCCAATACTTCTACCCATGGGGGAAGCCCATGGCTGTTGTCGCAACATGACGATTCCAGATAAGATCGTCATGGCCGCGATATAGTATGCTCCGACACCTGTTGCTTGCAAAAGAATGTCGCTGGCTAGGGCTCCCATATAGCCGCAGGCATTCCCGATGCGGTCGTTCAA
>JBIKLJ010000425.1:0-6776 GCA_044359895.1 Pirellula sp. | reverse complement strand
ACACAAGTCACCATTACCATCCAAGGTGGTAACGATGCACCGCTGGGCTCCGATGATACAGCCACTGCGGTTGAAGCCAGTGGGCTAGCGAACGGCACCGCCGGTACTAATCCTACCGGTAACTTGCTCACCAACGATACCGATGTCGATAGCGCAGGCAACGGGGAAACGAAAACGGTAATTGCCATCGCCGCAGATTCGGTAGCCAATCCGCTAGGTGCAGTCGGCTCGGTTACAGGTACCTATGGTTCGATCAGCATCGCGGCTAACGGTGCTTATACGTACACCGTGGATAACAGCATTGCTGCGGTCCAAGCCCTGCGACTGTCAGGTCAAACCTTAAGCGAAACCTTTACGTATCGTATGGCCGATGCGGGTGGTCTAACCTCGCTCGCTACCGTGACGATCACCATTCAAGGTGCCAACGACAACCCAGTGGGTGTGGTCGATACCGGAACAGCCACCGAAGCCAGCGGCTATGCCAATGCGACTGCAGGCTCCAATGCCACCGGTAATGTACTCTCCAACGATACCGATGTGGATAGCGCCGGCAATGGCGAAACGAAAACGGTCTCGGGTGTGGTTGCAGGTGTCGCCGGAAGCGCCACAGGATCCGTTGGCTCCAGCGTGACCGGCACTTACGGCGCGATCACGATCGGTTCGACAGGTTCCTTTACCTACGTCGTCAATGAATCCAACGCGACCGTACAAGCGCTCCGCTTATCCAGCCAAACGATTACCGATGTCTTCACCTACACCGTGACCGACACCGGTGGATTGACTTCGACGACGCAAGTCACCATTACGATCCAAGGTGGTAACGATGCACCGGTGGGAGTCAACGATACGGCAACCGCAGTCGAAGCTGGTGGCCTGGCTAATGGTACGGTGGGTACCAATCCGACCGGTAACGTTCTCGCTAACGATACCGATCCCGATTCGGGTGATACCAAGACTGTCAGCGGTGTGGTCGCGGGGACATCGGCTAGCGCCTCAGGCTCAGTGGGAACGGGGGTTGTTGGTGCTTACGGATCGATCACCATCTCGTCGACCGGCGCGTATACTTACACGGTTGATAATGGCAATACGACTGTACAAGCCCTTCGAACCAGCGGCCAAACGATCACGGATGTCTTTACCTACACAGTGACCGATTCAGGTGGCTTGACCAGTACGACTCAAATCACGGTCACCATCCAAGGTGCCAACGATGCCCCGGTCGCCGTGGTCGATTCTGGAAACGCAACCGCCGGTAGCAATGTAACAGGAAATACTCCCGCTACCGGAAATGTGCTCAGCAACGACACCGATGTCGATAGTGTTGCCAATGGTGAAACCGAAACAGTTACCGGTGTCGCTGCAGGGACCGTTGGCAGCGCGAGTGGTTCGGTAGACGCGAATGTCAACGGCACCTTTGGCTCGATCTCGATCGCAGCGAACGGCTCGTACACTTATACGCCCGACGATAACAATCCGGCAGTACAATCGCTCGGCAGCGGCCAATCGCTCACCGACATCTTTACGTACACGATGAGCGATGCGGCCGGATTGATTTCAACCACGCAAATCACGCTCACCATTACCGGTAGCAACGATGCGCCGGTCGCTTTCGACGATACCAACACGGCGATCGAAGCTGGGGGACAGGTCAACGCAATACCAGGCTCCAATCCTACCGGCAATGTGCTCGCCAACGATACCGATAGCGATACGCCTGATACCAAGACAGTGACCGGGGTCGCTGCGGGATCAGTCGCTGACCCCACCGGTTCGGTAGGGGCCTCTGTCACTGGCACCTACGGGTCGATCAACATCGCTTCCAATGGTTCGTACACATACACGGTCAATAACAACAATTCCGCGGTACAAGCGTTACGACTCTCAGGTCAAACACTCTCAGAAACCTTTACCTACACGATGGCCGATACAGCCGGAGCTACTTCGGTTGCCACGGTCACCGTCACCATCCAAGGTGCCAACGACGCTCCAATCGGCGTGAACGACACAGCCACCGCCGTCGAAGCGGGTGGTGTTAACAACAGTGGCATAGGCTTTCAGCCTGTGGGCAATGTCCTAACGAACGACACCGACGTTGATTCGAACGCGAATGGTGAGACCAAGGCTGTTAATGGCGTAGTCGCGGGTAGCTCGGCTAGCGCCTCAGGCTCAGTTGGGACCAGCGTTGCTGGTGCGTATGGAGCGATCAACATCGCTTCAGATGGAAGCTATACGTATACCGTTGACAACAGCAACTCGGCCGTCCAAGCGTTGCGGCTCAGTTCGCAAACACTCGCGGACGTCTTTACCTATCAAGTCGTCGATACAGCTGGATTAACAAGCCTGGCGACGATCACGGTGACGATTCAGGGTGCGAACGATGCTCCTACGTGTTTTGCGGATACAGCCACCGCAGTCGAAGCCGGTGGTGTGTCCAACGGCACGGCCGGAACGAATCCGACGGGTAATGTCCTAACCAATGATACCGATGCCGATAGCGTCGGTAACGGTGAAACGAAAACAGTCTCCGGTGTTGCGGCCGGTTCGGTTGGCAGTGCCGTAGGCTCGGTCGGAACCAGTGTCGCCGGTACGTACGGTTCCATTAACATCGATTCCACCGGAGCGTACACCTATAGCGTCGATAACACAATCGCCGCGGTCCAAGCCTTGGCGTCAAACGCGGATACGCTACAAGATATCTTCACTTATACGTTGACGGACTCAGGTGGCTTGACCAGTACCACGCAAGTTACCGTCACGATCGAAGGCCGCAATGACAATCCGATCATCACGATCGAAAGCGGCGATTCTGCGGCAGTGTCGATCAACGAGACCAATGGAACCCTAACCACCACGGGTACCTTGACAGTTACCGACGTCGATACCACCAATACGGCAACCGCGGTCGTATCAAGCGTTGCCGCTTCTGGAACGACCAGCGGGCTTCCATCGAATCATGCTGCCCTTATGGCGATGTTCACTTCGACGTCGAATGTTCTTGACAATACCGAGGTGACGGACAAACTGACCTGGGCATTTCATTCGGGTTCGGAACACTTCAATTACCTAGGCGCAGGTGAATCGCTGGTATTAACGTACACGATCACGGTCACCGATAGTCAATCGACGACCGACACCCAAACCGTGGTAGTCACCATCAACGGCACCAATGATACACCGACGATCACGGTTGTCGATGTGAACGGTGCGGTCACCGAAGATGCTGCTACGCCAACGCTCACCGATAACGGATCAGTTACGTTCGCAGAAGTGGACGATACGGATGTATTGAGTTCCGCGGTTGCATTGTCGAGTACTACTACTACAGGCCCGGCAATACCGACTGGCTTGGCAACGGCGTTAAGTAACGCATTGAGCTTGACTCAAACGGGCAGCAACGACGGTACGATCGTTTGGGACTTCAGCCTCGCCAACAGTCTCACGCAGTATCTAGCTGCTGGTGAAACGGTCACGGCAACTTACACGATCACTGTCACCGACGACAGTGGAACGGGTAATAACACGGCCACACGAGATGTGACGATTGTTATTAGTGGCACCAACGATACACCAGTCATCACTGGTGGACCGGATACTGCGTCTCTCACTGAGACCAATGCTGGGCTTAGCGATACCGGTACATTCACCGTAACGGATCTTGACTTAACCGACAACGTTACGGCTGCTGTTGATTCGGTCGTTGTTACCGGTACCGGAGCAACCAGCGTTCCAGCAGGCTTGACCAATGCGACACTGCGAAGCTTCTTGTCTGTGACTCCGACGGCTATCCTCAATGGATCGCAGACGACCAATACACTGACTTGGAGTTTTAACTCCGGCAGCGAAGCCTTTAACTTCTTAGCAACCGGCGAAACGCTGGTCCTGACCTATACGGTCAGTGCGACGGACGATGATGGTTCTCCATTGAGTGATACCGAGACGGTCACCGTTACGATTACTGGCACGGCCGATACACCAGTCATCACTGGTGGACCGGACACATCGTCGCTGACCGAGACCAATGCTGGCCTCAGCGATACCGGCACATTCACGGTGACGGATCTTGATTTGACCGACAATGTAACGGCTGCGGTCGATTCAGTTGTTGTTACCGGCACGGGAGCAACCAGCGTTCCAGCAGGCTTGACCAATGCGACACTGCGAAGCTTCTTGTCGGTGACACCGACTGCGATACTCGATGGTTCGCAGACAACGAACTCATTGACTTGGAATTTCAACTCCGTAAGCGAAGCCTTCAACTTTCTGGCCACCGGTGAAACGTTGGTTCTAACCTATACGGTCAGTGCGACGGATGATGATGGATCGCCATTGAGCGATACCGAAACGGTTACAATCACTATCACCGGCACCGCCGATGCACCAGTGATTACTGGTGGGCCGGATACTTCGTCGCTGTCCGAGACCAATGCGGGGCTGAGCGATTCTGGTACGTTCACAGTTACCGATCTGGACTTAACCGACAATGTCACCGCTGCGGTTGATTCGGTGGTGGTTACAGGCACCGGAGCAGGTAGTGTTCCATCCGGCTTGACCAATGCGACCTTGCGAAACTTCTTGTCGGTAACGCCGACGGCGATCCTCAACGGGTCACAAACCACGAACACGCTTACTTGGAATTTTAACTCTGGGAGCGAAGCATTTAACTTCCTGTCAACCGGCGAAACGCTCGTATTGACCTACACAGTTAGCGCCACCGACGATGATGGTTCACCGCTGAGCGATACCGAAAAAGTGACCATCACGATCACCGGAACCAACGATTTGCCGCTGATCACGGTGGGTTCGGGTGATAGTGCAGCTGAAACATTGACCGAAACGAATGCGACGCTAACTAGCTCGGGAACGCTAACCGTCTCGGACTTGGACTTGACCGACTTGGTCTTCTCCAACGTGACCGGAGTTGTCGCTAGTGGAACGACTGCAGGGCTTGGCTCGAATCATGCAGCTCTGCTAGCGATGCTGACTTCGACCGCCAATGTGCTAGACGAAACCGAACTGACGGACAAACTGACATGGAACTTCAATTCGGGCAGCGAAGCGTTCAACTATCTTGCTACTGGCGAATCGCTGACGTTGACTTATACGATTGCAGTCGAAGATAGCCAAGGTGCCATCGATAACCAAGTGGTAACGATCACCATCACCGGTACCGCTGATGCACCAGTCATTACCGGTGGGCCGGATACTTCGTCGCTCACGGAAACCAACGCTGGTCTCAGTGATTCAGGTACGTTCACTGTTACCGATCTGGATCTTACCGATAATGTCACAGCAGCCGTTGATTCTGTGGTGGTTACAGGCACGGGGGCCAGCAGCGTTCCGGCGGGCTTAACGAACGCGACCTTGCGAAGCTTCTTGTCGGTTACGCCAACGGCGATCCTGAACGGCACGCAGACATCCAATACGCTGACTTGGAATTTCAACTCCGGAAGCGAAGCGTTTGACTTCTTGGCAACCAACGAGACGCTTGTACTAACCTACACGGTTAGCGCTACCGATGATGATGGTTCGCCGCTGAGCGACACCGAGAACATTACCGTTACTATTACCGGGACCAATGATGGACCTATCGCGGTTGTCGATTCCAACACGGCAGTGGAAGCTGGCGGAGTCTACAATGGAACCTTGGGAACGAACCCAAGCGGCAATGTCTTTGACAACGATACGGATGCCGATGTGGTGGATACCAAGACCGTGACGGGTGTGAGTGCTGGAACCGCGGCTAGCGCCGTCGGCTCAGTAAGCTCCGGCGTGATGGGCACCTTCGGATCGATCAGCATTGCGGCGGATGGTTCTTATACCTACACCGTGGATAATAGCAATCCGACCGTTCAAGCACTGCGTACGATCTCCGATACGCTGCAAGATGTGTTCACCTACACCATGCGTGATACCGATGGTGTGACCAGTACGACTCAGGTAACGATTACTATCCAAGGTGCCAATGACACGCCTTTTGATATCGTCGGGGGTGGGTTGAATGTCGATGAGAATGCGACCAACGGCACGTTGATCGGCTCGGTCCTTGGTCAAGACCTGGACTCGGGCGATTCCTTTATGTACAACTTGCTCGATTCGGCAGGTGGACGCTTTGCGATAGACAACGCTGGGCAAATCACTGTGGCCAATGGATTGCTGCTCGACCGTGAGAACCATGCATCGCACACGATCACAGTCCAAGTCGTCGATGCATCCGGTGCGACTTTCTCCAAGAACTTTGGCATTGCGATCAACGACGTGGATGAATTCGATGTGACGCTGGCCGCCGATACGGACAACACCAGCAATCGAGTTGATGAGAACGCGACGACCGGGACTCTTGTCGGCATAACATCTTTTGCTACCGACGACGATGCAACCACCAACAATGTCTCCTATACGTTGTCCGATGATGCGGGCGGACGCTTCGCGATCGATGCGACGACGGGTGTAGTTACCGTTGCGGACGGATCGCTTCTCGATTACGAGGCCAATATAAGTCATCAGATCACCGTTCGAGCCATCTCGATCGATGGTTCGGTGAGTGACACCGATTTCACGATCCAGCTGAATGACATGGACGAGTTTGACGTGTCACCGATCACAGACTTGGCAAATGTGGAAAATGGGGTTGCGGAGAATTCCGCCACCGGCACGGACGTGGGTTTAAGGGCCAATGCGTTCGATGCGGACGAAACGACCAACACAATCACTTATTCATTGACCAACAATGATGGCGGGCGATTTGCAATCAATCCGGTAACCGGACAAGTGACCGT
>JBIKLJ010000073.1:0-22456 GCA_044359895.1 Pirellula sp. | reverse complement strand
AACAATAGGTAACATTTGATTTAGTGAACCTGATTGCCGCCCGCCTAAATCCAAGGTCACAAATTTAAAGCCAAGTTCTTTCATGTGCGTTACAATGGCCAAGCGATGGGTGTTTTCGAAGGCCTTGCGAATGTCTTCCGAAGAAAACTCGAGCCTGGCCAAATCATCGGCGTGCAAGCGAACTCGAACGTCGACAAATCCTAGGCGATGCAAGAAGGACTCGGCGCGTTCAATTCGCTCTAAACGTTCAGCGGTTACGGATTGTCCGTATGCAATTCGACTTGCTAAACAGGGAGAGGCAGGCTTGTCGGCGCTCGATAGCTCAAAGTAATTCGCTAAGTGACGGACCGATTTTTTGTCGATTTCCAAGTCCGCAAGTGGGCTGACAACTTGGTGTTCTGAGGCTGCTTTTAGACCAGGCCGGTAGTCGCCAAGATCATCGAAATTGGCTCCCGACAGGATCGTTCTAAAGCCATTTTCGGTAGTCCATCGAAGCAACGTGGAGTACAAATTCGTTTTGCAGTGATAGCATCTTGAAGCGTCATTGCGAACGTAGTTTGCATCTTCGATTTCGTGAGTGTTTAGCTCAATATGCCGAATTCCAATAGCCTTTGCCACTTCGCGTGCATTGGAAAGTTCGGACTGAGCGACCGCGTTTCCGATCCCGGTAATGGCAACGGACCGGTCGCCCAAAGCACGGTAGGCTGCCGCGGCAACCACGCCGCTGTCGACTCCGCCAGAAAAAGCGACCGCTACCGACTCGAACTTCTGAATCCGATCGACCAACTTTCTTGCAAGCTGTTCCAGTTCGTCGTTCATTTTTTCTTTCGCCGCTCATCCGCTGTTGGAAGAGGCATTGGACCGGCAAAGGCGTCGAAAATGGCCAGTAAGTTCAGTAGGCCAGCCACGGCGGTGAAAAGCGACCCAAGCTCAAAGCCGGCCGAAGCCAATTGATGCCATTGAGACAATTCGGCTCGGCTTACGGGCGGGGCCATCAATCGACTCCAGTTCCATTCCAGAGCGGGAGGTTCAAATCTGCGGCCGCGTTGATCGTCTGGAAAAACGTCTTTGCGATGAATCCAGCCTTGTACCGCAGCAGGCATTGCGGGAATACCAATGCAAAGTTGGGCGGGGAACTGAATGCGATACTCGTCAGGGCTCCAAGCAGCGTAAACAACCCGTCCATGCCCCACAAAGAGCCCCAGCGCAAAAAGGCCGACAATGCATACCGAAAACAAAAAAGCCTTGTTCCGTCGCCCCTGATAGAAATGCCCCGCACCGGGGAACAAAAAGGCAAGAACAGCAGCCAAATAGCGGTTCTTCAGATTGATTTCGCAATCATCGACCTTAACAACGTACCCTGTTTCTATCAATCCACTCATTTACGAACCCGAATTGCCTTGCTTGTGTTTTTCGTCATGAATGACTTCCTTTTCGATTCCGTTCCCGAACATCTAGCCCGATTCGAAGGCTCAATCCAGTAGCGATGTCTCGGACTGTCAATCCTAACACAAATCGAAGGAGGAGCGAATCGCAAGTTGCCGGAGGCGATGGGGAGAACGAATGTCCTCGATTGTTTTTTGCGTTGTGGCGCGAATGTCGTGCTCGTACTCAATGAAATGGTACTCGCTCTCGAAATGCAGGGCCAAACCTACGCAATATCAAAACTGGCGCCTGCGGCTCAACGAGGACGACTTTCATGAGCCGCGGGCGCTAGCCGCGTTGAGATTCGTGGAGCTGGAAACGTGGTCGCGGCTAGCGCCTGCGGTTCAGTCGTTGGTAAAGGGCAAACCCCTCACCCCCCCGGCCCCTTCCCCTAAAAAGGGGCGAGGGGAGTAAAAGCAAAAAGAGCAGATAAGGATGAGGCTCGGGGCGGGTAGCACGCCAAACCTGTTGCGAAGTTTGGCTCAAGGCCAAACTTCGCTTGGCTTACGCCAACTGCCAACTGCCAACTGCCTACTGCCTTCTCCCTTTCTCATTTCAATGTCGGGATGCCGTTTCGCAGTGCCCAAACGGCGACTTCGGTGCGATCGTTGGCTTTCTGTTTTCGCAAGATGTTTTGAACGTGCTCCTTGACGGTTTCAAGGCTGATCGATAGCGACTGGCTGATTTCGCGGTTGCTTAACCCCAACGAAAGTTGGACGAGCACTTGGACTTCCCGTTTCGTGAGACCAGACAGCTGATTGATGGGCGGGTGCGTCTGGAGAAGGAATTGAGTTGCCTTCGTCAAAATAGAATCAGGCGGGGGCGAGGACACCGACGCGCACGTTACCGAACTGAGCAATTTCTGGAGACTGGAGCTCTTGGTGATAAAGTCAAAAAGTTGGTAGGAGGCTGCTCGCGCGACGTACGTTGGATTTTGGTGAAAGGTAAAGACCAATATTTTGACATTTGGAGACACGCCGCGGATTTTGTCAACGAAATCCAAAAGCTCCTCATCCCCAAATCGATACTCGGAAATGATCAAATCGTAATGTTTTTGGGCAAGCTCTGCGATTATTTCGCTCGGCGAGTGAGCCTGCCCCAAGTCGAAAAAACCTTGCGAATGCAGGGCGTGCCGCAAACCTAAAAGGCTTACGTCGCTGTTGTCTGCACAGAGAATTTGCATGGTTTGCGGCCCCCACATCGAATCGAAGGGTAATGCGATTGGTTCGCAACACCCACAGTATATCTGCCGCGCCACCAAAAAGGTGGAATATTGCTCCCTGGCTATTCGCCCTTGGTGGCAAAATACGCAAATGCAGACACCGGTTCACCCTTCAAGGCAAAGTTTTCTTCACACTTCTTGACTCCCATTGCAACTCGCGATATGCTCCGAATCGGCAAATTTAATACAGGAGTTTTGAAATCAATAAAAGTAATAAAAGAGCTACGAGCTCGCACGGTGCTGTCCATATTCGATCTTTGAAGGTTTTCTACGATGTCGTACGTCGTCGCAGTTTTTCGCTGGCGGCTAGCGACCACGGGATGACTCAGAGTGCGGCCAGTCAGAGCGTTCAGCATCTTGAAGATTTTTTGTCGGTCCAGCTGATCGATCGGTCCAAGCGTCCTTTTGTTTTGACGGTCGAAGGGCAAAAGTTCTACGACGGACTATCGGGGGTATTGCGTCAGTTTGATGCTTTGGTGGACGAGGTGCGGCTTGGGAGCGATCCTACCGGAGACGAGTTGACGGGCCATGTCGTGGTTGGCTCAATCTACTCGATGGGTTTGAGCTACATCCCGATTTTGCAAGAAAAGTTCCAGGCGCAGAATCCATCTGCGACGTTTGCCTCGCAACTTGCGCACCCTCACGAGGTCTATCGGATGGTGGAGCAGGGGTCGGTTGATTTTGGGATGGTGAGTTACCCAGACCAGAATCATCCTAGTCTTCTGACGACGCTTTGGCGGCATGAGTCGATGATTTTGGTTGCATCGCCCAGGCATCGTCTGGCCAGTTTAGGAAAGATCAAGCCAGAGGCATTGAATCAAGTTGGCTTGGTGGCCTTCATGAGCAATCTCCGAATTCGGCAGGAAATCGACAAGGAGCTTCGCAATGTTGGCGTCACTATGCGAGTTGTGGTGGAGCTCGATAATCTCGATTCGGTCAAGCACGCAGCGATCGTGAATAGCGGTGTTGCTTTCTTGCCATCCTTGACGGTTCAAAACGAATTAGCTGCGGGTTCGCTGAAGGTGATCCAGTGCGAAGGATTGGAGCTGACGCGTCCTCTTGGAATCATTCAGCGTCGGGATGTTTCCATGAGCCGGGCGGCGCGGAGCTTTTTGGAGCTGATGATGAAGAACCGCGATTGGGAGCAAGAAAACCCAAATTCTCCGGACCAGGATGTTCACGTCAAATCCGTTCCATCTTCGAGTGCGGAAACGCTCCCAACCAAACATGAACCAGTGAAACAGTCAAGCATGGCTGGCGGATAAAACGCCAAAACTTGCCGTCCCGAATTGCATTGCTTTCGGGCGTCCAGGATCAGCCGCGACGCCCACGATCCCAGAATGAATAGTCTCAATCGGATTTAGAGATAGACAGGATTTTTGAAATATGAACTCACCCATTGGCTTTCCGGAAAAGCAAGGACTTTACGATCCATCTCTTGAAAAGGATTCGTGTGGCGTTGGATTCGTTGCCCATATCAAGGGTAAGGCCAGCCATCAGATCGTTCTGGATGCTGCGACCATCTTGGTGAACATGGACCATCGCGGAGGATGCGGATGCGAACCGAACACGGGCGACGGTGCCGGCATTTTGGTTGGCATGCCAGACCAATTCATGCGTGGGATCGCCTTGTCCGAATTTGGCGTGAACCTTCCCAAAGCAGGTCTTTATTCCGTCGGCAACGTGTTCTTGCCACGCGACGCGGCCGAGCGAGATCATTGCAAAAAAACTCTGAATCGATTGATCCAAGCGGAGGGGCAAACGTTGCTGGGTTGGCGGGCCGTTCCGCAGGCCCCCGATGAAGCCGATATCGGCCCATCCGCTCGATCTGCAGAACCCGTCATTGAACAGGTTTTTATCGTTGCCAAAGAAGGGCTGGATTCCCAAGCATTTGAGCGAAAGCTGTACTTGATTCGCAAGCAAGCGAGCCATCAGCTTCGGGGCGACAAGAATCTCAAGCAAGCGATCTTGTTTTACGTTTGCTCCTTATCCACCAGGACCTTGATCTACAAGGGCATGTTGCGCCCTGCACAGGTGGTCACCTATTATTCGGACCTGCAAGATCCGAATTTCCAAACTCATTTGGCGATGGTCCACTCCCGATTTTCGACCAATACCTTCCCGAGTTGGGACCGTGCACAACCGCTACGATTTATGAGCCACAACGGCGAAATCAACACCTTGCGTGGCAACATCAACTGGATGAAGGCACGTGAGGGAATGGCTCAGAGCGCACTTTACGGCGATGAACTGAAGAAGCTGTTTCCGATTGTGGAACCGCTCTGTAGCGATTCCGGTACCTTTGACAACGTCTTGGAGTTTTTGCTGCTCAATGGCCGGACGCTTCAAGAAGCCGTCATGATGATGGTGCCTGAAGCTTGGCAAAAGCACGAGACCATGTCCTCTGGGAAGCGTGCGTTCTACGAATTCTTCAGCTGCATGATGGAACCGTGGGACGGGCCGGCTTCGATCGTGTTTACCGATGGACATTACATCGGTGCTACCTTGGATCGCAATGGGTTGCGCCCCAGCCGCTATTATTTGACGACTGACGATCGCGTGATCATGGCGAGCGAGGTGGGTGTTCTGCCCGTGGACCCCGCTATCGTGAAGTCCAAGGGACGCCTGCAGCCCGGTCGGATGTTCCTGATCGACTTTGAAGAGGGCCGCTTGATTCCAGACGAAGAAATCAAACAAACCTTTGCAGAGCTTCGTCCCTACCAAGAGTGGTTGAAAGCAGAGCGAATCACTCTCGACCAATTGTCGACCGAGAATGAGTCGCACGGGTTTTATCCAGAGACGCTTTTGGCCCGCATGCAAGCCTTCGGCTATACGCTGGAGACCATGCAGTTCATGCTCCTTCCCATGATCACGACCCAGGTGGACCCGATCGGTTCGATGGGGAACGATTCCGCATTGGCTTGTCTCAGTGACCAGCCTCGGTTGGTTTATGACTACTTCAAGCAATTGTTCGCCCAGGTTACCAACCCTGCGATCGATTCGATTCGCGAGGACGTGATTATGTCGCTCGAATGCTATGTCGGTCCGGAACAGAACCTGCTGGATGCGACCCCCGCTCACTGCCATCGCTTGATGATACCGCACCCGATTCTTACCAACGAAGAGCTCGCTGCCATCAAGCACATGACGGCTCGGAATTGGAAAACGAAAACGATCGATATCACGTTCGAGCGAGCGTTGGGCAAATCGGGTTTGCAAACCACTTTGGACCGCATTTGCCAAGAAGCCGAACAAGCCATTGATGACAAGTTCACCATGATTGTCTTGAGCGACCGCGAGGTCAATCGAGATCGAGTCGCCGTTAGCAGTTTGCTGGCCTGCGGAGCTGTCCATCATCATTTGGTACGAGCCGCCAAGCGAACTCAAATTGGCTTGGTTCTAGAAACGGGTGAAGCTCGCGAAGTCCATCACCATTGTTTGTTGATTGGTTATGGTGCGGATGCGATCAATCCTTATCTGGCCTTCGAATCGCTTTGGCAAGCCAGTCGCGACGGAATGCTGGAGGGAATGGACGACGCCAAGATCGTCTTGGGATATCGCAAGGCGGTTGCCAAAGGCATGATGAAGGTCATGGCAAAAATGGGCATCAGCACGTTGGCAAGCTACAAGGGGGCTCAGATTTTTGAAGCACTGGGGCTTCAAGACGAAGTCATCTCGCGATGCTTTGCGGGTACCAACAGCCGGATCCAAGGTTGCAGTTTCGACATTCTCGCCGAAGAGATGTTCCGCAGGCATTCGTTGGGCTTCCCTACGGACTCGGCGGATGCGTCCAGCATGCTTGCGAATGTGGGTGAGTTTCATTGGCGAGCCGAAGGGGAACGCCACGGTTGGGATCCTGCAGCGATTGCGGACATTCAAGTCGCCGCGCGTGCGGGGGATAAAAATGCGTACCGTCGTTTTGCAGACCATATCAACAAAGACGCCAAGATGCGGTACGCCTTGCGTGGTTTGATGGACCTGCAAGAGGGAGTCGCTGGCCCGGCGTTGTCGATCGACGAGGTCGAACCCGCTGCAAATATCGTCAAGCGATTTTGCACCGGTGCGATGAGTTTGGGATCGATCAGCGCGGAAGCCCACGAAACGGTTGCGATTGCCATGAATCGCTTGGGTGGAAAGAGCAATACGGGCGAAGGTGGCGAAGACCCCGTCCGATTCAAGCCAATGCCCAACGGGGACAGCAAGCGGTCTGCTATCAAGCAAGTCGCCTCGGGACGTTTCGGCGTGACCATCGAGTACCTAGCGAACGCGGACGAGATTCAAATCAAAATTTCCCAAGGTGCTAAGCCTGGCGAAGGGGGGGAACTTCCTGGCAAGAAGGTGGATAAGTATATCGCTCGGATTCGCTACAGCACGCCTGGAGTGGGACTGATCAGCCCGCCACCGCACCACGACATCTATTCGATTGAAGACTTGGCACAGCTCATTCACGATTTGAAGAACAGCAACCCCAGCGCTCGCGTCAGTGTGAAGCTGGTAAGCGAAGTTGGGGTGGGAGTTGTCGCGTCCGGAGTCGCGAAAGCCCACGCCGATCACATCTTGATCAGCGGCGATACGGGCGGAACCGGTGCGTCGCCACTGACCAGTATTAAGCATGCAGGCTTGCCATGGGAGCTGGGTATTGCTGAAGCGCATCAAACGCTGGTTCTCAACGATCTGCGATCTCGCGTCACCTTGCAGACCGACGGTGGTTTGAAGACGGGTCGGGATGTGGTGATGGCTGCTCTGTTGGGAGCGGAAGAGTTTGGGTTCGCAACGGCGCCTTTGATCACCTTAGGCTGCATCATGATGCGAAAATGCCATTTGAACACTTGTCCCGTTGGAATTGCTACGCAAGACCCAGAGCTTCGAGCGAAGTTTGCTGGAAAACCGGAGCATGTTGTCAACTATCTTTTCATGGTGGCCGAAGACGCCCGAGAAATCATGGCGAAGTTGGGCTTCCGCAAGATCGATGATATGATCGGTCGTACCGACTGCTTGAAAGTCGACCAAGCTGTCAAGCACTGGAAGGCGGACGGTTTGGACTTAACCCCGATCTTAAGGCCTGCCAAAAAATCGCGGCCCGATGCTCCGGTCCGATGCGTCGACAAGCAAGACCACGAACTTGAAAAGTCGTTGGACATGACCACCCTGGTTCCGCGTTGTCAAGAAACGTTGGAGACCGGCAAGCCAATCCGACTGGACGTGGACATCATCAACATCAATCGAACCGTGGGCACCATCTTGAGCCATGAGATCGCAAAGCGTTATGGCCAGGCGGGATTGCCAACCGATACCATTCACATCAAATTCACTGGAGCGGCCGGGCAAAGCTTGGGTGCTTTCCTGGCTCATGGTGTGACGCTTGAACTGGAGGGGGATGCAAACGATTATGTTGGCAAGGGTCTTTCTGGCGGTCGGATTATTGTCTACCCAGACCGTCGGGCAACATTCAAGCCTGAAGAAAACATTCTTGTAGGAAACGTTTGCCTTTACGGTGCGACCACGGGCGAAGCGTTCTTCCGCGGAAGAGCTGCCGAGCGATTTGCTGTTCGCAATTCAGGCTGCAATGCAGTCGTCGAAGGGGTCGGTGATCATGGTTGTGAATACATGACCGGCGGTCGAGTCGTGATTCTAGGGTCAACCGGTAGGAATTTTGCTGCTGGCATGAGCGGTGGGGTTGCTTACGTGTTGGCGGACAAAGATGATTTCCGTATTCGCTGCAATCTAGGAACGGTCGAATTGGAAAGTGTGGAAGATGCCGATGACATCGCCGAACTGCATGCTTTGATTTCCAAGCATGCGCAACTCACACGTTCATCGGTGGCTCAAAGTCTGCTCAGCGATTGGGAGGCGAGCATCGCCAGGTTCGTCAAGGTCATGCCAACAGACTACAAGCGAGTCTTGCAAGAAATGAAGAAAGAAAAAGCATTGCAGTTGGTCTAATGGCTTGTTAGCCATCTGTTGAATTTTAATCACTTACACGGTACCGAATACGATTATGGGAAAGCCAACCGGGTTCAAGGAATTTGAACGCAAGAAGATTGAGTGGAGATTGCCGATTGTACGTCTGAACGATTACAACGAAATCTACACAGAGCCCCAAGAAGATCTGCTCAGAAAGCAAGGTGCTCGATGCATGGATTGCGGCGTACCGTTTTGTCAATCGGCAACCGGCTGCCCCATCGACAACTTGATTCCTGAATGGAACGATTTGGTGTATCAAGGTCGGTGGCGCGAAGCGGTGGATCGACTTCATAAAACGAATAATTTCCCCGAGTTTACGGGGCGGGTTTGTCCAGCACCATGCGAAGGCGCCTGTGTGTTGGGGATCACCAATCCACCGGTAACGATTAAGAATATCGAAGTCTCCATCATCGATAAGGCCTTTCACGAAGGTTGGGTTACTGCGAACCCACCCAAGGAACGATCCGGCAAGAGCGTCGCAATCATCGGCGGTGGACCAGCAGGCTTAGCCGCTGCAGACCAATTGAACAAAGTAGGTCACTCGGTCACTGTCTACGAAAGATCGGACCGGATCGGTGGCCTTCTGACTTACGGTATCCCCAACATGAAACTCGATAAGGGGGTCGTACAACGAAGACTCGATTTGATGGCCGCCGAAGGGGTCAAGTTTGTGACTGGAGCCGATGTTGGCAAGAACGTCAATCCTAAACAGCTCATGGCAGAAAACCATGCTGTACTTCTATCCACCGGGGCGACAAAACCTAGAGATTTGCCGATTCCCGGACGTGGACTGAAGGGTGTTCATTTTGCCATGGAGTTCCTGACGGCGAACACGTCCAGTCTGCTCGATAGCCAACATGCGGACAACAAGTTTATTTCCGCCAAGGGCAAACGAGTTGTGGTGATCGGCGGGGGTGACACGGGTTGTGACTGCATAGGTACAAGCCTGCGACATGGCTGTACACAATTGGTCAATTTTGAATTGTTGGATAAGCCACCTCAGGATCGAGCAGCCGATAATCCATGGCCGCAGTGGCCTCGAATTTTCCGCGTCGATTATGGACATGAAGAAGCCGAACAAAAATTCGGACATGACCCACGCGAGTACTGCATTCTCAGCAAAGAGTTTATGGACGATGGCCATGGAAACGTTACCGGTATCAAAACGATCCGTGTGCAGTGGGTCAAAAAAGAGGGCCGCATGACCATGGAAGAAGTTCCTGGCAGCGAAGAGATCATCGGTGCCGATCTTGTTTTGCTGGCAATGGGATTCCTGGGGCCAGAGCATTATGTCTCGGAAATCCTGGGCATTGAAACCGACCCTCGGAGTAACTATAAAGCGGAGCACGGCAAGTTTGAAACGAACGTGCCAGGCGTTTTCGCGGCCGGCGACTGCCGACGTGGCCAGTCCTTGGTTGTTTGGGCGATCAACGAAGGTCGTGGAGCTGCTAGAACGATCGACATTTATTTGCGAGGTCACAGCACGTTGCCTGCACCAGGGGTGACGATGGGGTCGGCGTTGCTTTCCAGTTCGTTGCTTTAGGGAAGTCGTTATTGAGTAAGGGCAGTACGACGGACTTCCAAGTCCGTCCGTTAGGAATTCGACGGACTAGGAAGTCCGTCCGTTGGAAATTCGACGGACTAGGAAGTCCGTCGTACCATTAAAACAACGGCCCGAAGCGCGAGCGCTCGTTGCTTTAGTGAAGTCGTTATTGGGTAAGGGCAGTACGACGGACTTCCAAGTCCGTCAGTTAGGAATTCGACGGACTAGGAAGTCCGTCGTACCATGAAAACAACAGCCCGAAGCGTGAGCGCTCGTTGCTTTAGTGAAGTCGTTATTGAGTAAGGGCAGTACGACGGACTTCCAAGTCCGTCAGTTAGGAATTCGACGGACTAGGAAGTCCGTCGTACCATTAAAACAAAAATCCGAAGCGTGACGGCTCGTTGCTTTAGGGAAGTCGTTATTGGGTAAGGGCAGTACGACGGACTTCCAAGTCCGTCCGTGGGAAATTCGACGGACTAGGAAGTCCGTCGTACCATGAAAACAACAGCCCGAAGCGTGAGCGCTCGTTGCTTTAGGGAAGTCGTTATTGAGTAAGGGCGGTACGACGGACTTCCAAGTCCGTCCGTGGGGAATTCGACGGACTAGGAAGTCCGTCGTACCATGAAAACAACAGCCCGAAGCGTGGCAATCGTTTTAGCTTTGTTGTTGGGGTCGAATTTTACCCCAACAAGTCCAGAGCTGAGGGGGCGGCATCTTCACTCGCGGGTAACGATAGGAGATCGTTTCCTCGCTCTTCCCCGCGTTCGGATCCTGGCTCCGGCAATGCATTGCTTTTCCCATCACCTTGCTGTCCGTCGTAACGTTCGTTGGCGTCGCGGTCCCCCGATTTCTCGGATCGATCGACTTGGATCGCATTCTCGACGGAGCTCGCTCGATGGAGCGGCGAGGCATTTTTCAGATCGTTATGGTTCTGCTGCGCGGCTGCTGCTGCGTTGGTCCAACCACCACCACTTGGCATGATTTGCATCGGTTGCCTCATCCAAATAAAGTTTCGATACCTTATCGCACCTGCCAAGCATCTTGCGTGCTGTCGCGATTCTCCCAGCCCAAGCGTTCAAGCTCTGGAGTCGCCTGTTCTTCGATAGGATATCCTACACATAGATACGCGACCAACCGCCACGTGGGCGGACACTGGAGTATAGCAATCATCCGTTCTGGTCGAAAGATCGAAACCCAGCCCACTCCAACCCCCTCGGCGCGAGCCGCCAGCCAGAAGTTTTGGATGGCTGCAACCACGGAATACTCCAACGATTCTGGCATCGTTTGCCGTCCAAGCCCCTTGCCTTGCGTCGGTTCGGCATCTACGAAAACAGCGAAATGCACCGGAGCTTCCTTCAGCCCAGCAAGTTTCAGGCTTTGGTAAAGTCCCTTCGTTTCGCCGGAGTATTGCTCGGATGCCTGCTGGTTCGCTGCGACATATTCTTCCACGATTTGCTTTCGCAAATGATCCGATTCCACCGAAATCAATCGCCAAGGTTCTGATAGCCCAACCGACGGTGCTAGCTTGGCAGCGCGAACTAATTTCTTGAGCAAATCAATCGGGACCGGCTTGGTTTGGAAGTGACGGACGTCCCGCCGAAGCTGGAACAGCCGAATCAAGCTCGCACGGAATAGATCATCAAATTCGGATGCAGGACGGCTAATGTCTGTCATGGCGAAGTCGAAGGAGTGCCGTTTTGCCTTCTTGAAATAGCAAGCACTGCAATTCCCAACCCGATCCCGCCGATACTGATCCACTGAGCGATACTGAACGGGGTCCCAAACACCCCCGCTTCGTCGACGCGAATATACTCTTCAATGATTCTCAAAACGCCATACCCGATGATACCTGCTCCGAAAACAAGCCCAGGCCGTTTGGATCTTTCTGACAGAAAGAAAGTAAAGCCACAAAGCAGCAAACCACTGATCGAAGCATAAATTTGCGACGGGTGTACTGCCAACGATCGACTGGGAACAGAGGTCGAGGGTACCATCGAGGTTTTGCCATCGACTTGCACGGTAGCTGCGAAAACCGGTGAGGCGAGCGGCTCTTCTTTCGTGATTCCCCCGACCATTTCAGGATTGACTCGATTCAAGACCTGGCCCGCTTCGATTTTGTTTTGCGCCGCCCAGCTATTGGGCAATACACTGCGAATGGCTTCTGGTTTGTCGAGGTTGACGGCTTTATGCGTCAGCATGCCTAGCAATTCTCCCGAAGCCAGCTGGTCCATATAGGCTGGCGAGCCAGAGGGAAAGGTAATCGAAGGAAGTCCAGGCTCGCAGGTTCCGCCATAGCAGCAGCCGTTGAGCAAGCAACCGATTCGGCCAAAGGCTAGACCAATAAAGAACGCAGGAGTTACAGCATCGGCGGTAGAAAGCAACGCGATCTTTCGTTTTCGAGTCCACAGCAGGACGGCAATCAAGCCGCCGATCACGCTTCCGTAAACCACCAACCCACCTTCCGTGAACTTCAACGACGTATAAATCTTTTGCATCACCGTTGTACCCTCCAGCTCGCTCCATTTTTGGATGACATAAAAGATGCGAGCGCCCAGCAATCCGAATACGATGACCCAAGTTGCCAGCGAGAAGAAGTCGTCTTGTGACAACCCCGTTTTTTTACATCGGGATAATGCAATGGAAATGGCGCTGACAACCCCAAGCATCAACATGACGCCGTAACCGCGTACCGGTAACCCAATGGTCCAGCCCTCAGGGGTTCCATCGTCCACATGAGTTTCAATCCTTGGCAGAAGAAACACGATGACAGCCGCGGCTGCGATCCAAACAAAACCGAACTCGGATAGCGACTGGACCAAAGGCCTTTTTTTTCTAGTCGCGATCAGATAGATTCCGATGCCAAGCACCAGAAGACCGAGCACCCAACCGAAGCCAAGCAACGGGAAGCCCAAGAATTCGTGCGGCAAATAAAACAATGTAGGTCGCATTAATCGGCTCCTCCTTGAGCATCATTCCGGCTGCCGTCGTGGTTGGAATTGGATCGCGAAAGAGCCAGGTTATCAATCAACCGTGTTTTTCCGAGCCGAGCAGCAATGATAGCAACACCTTGTCCGTGAAATCTCTCGAGCGGCTCAAGTGTGTCAGCATCGACGACATTGGCATAGTCAACGCTGTCGACAGGCGCACTTTGGAGTATGGATTGCATCGCATCGTTTAAGGTCGCAACACGCTGTTCGCCATCATGGACCAGTTCTTGCACGCGGCACAATGCCCGCCAAAGCCCTAACGCCCGTTCGCGTTCCTCGAGGGAGAGATAGCGGTTTCGGCTGCTCATGGCCAGTCCATCTTGCTCTCGAATGGTCGGGCATGCTTCGATGCGAATGGGAATGTTGAGATCGTCGACCATGGCCCGAATGACAGCAAGTTGCTGGTAATCTTTGCGACCGAAGTAGGCGATATGGGCCGGCACCAGCTGAAACAACTTAAGAACGATTGTTGCCACACCACGAAAATGCCCTGGACGAATTTCCCCCTCCCAACGCTTCGACACGGTCGGGGGTTCAACGTACGTGGAATGGTTCGGTGCGTAGATTTTGTCTGCCGCGGGTAGAAAGACGAACCTGCATCCCGCTTGGCGAAGGTGTTCGAGATCTTTTTCCAGAGTGCGTGGATACTTGGTAAGGTCTTCGTTGGGCCCGAACTGGGTCGGGTTCACAAAAATGGTTGCGACCGAAATATCGCAATCCTCGTTTGCACGCTTCACCAGAGATAGGTGACCATCATGCAGTGCTCCCATGGTCGGAACGAGTCCGATTCGTTTTGAATCACGCCGCGCAAACTCAAGCTGCGTGTGAATCTCGTTCAAGTCATGGATGACTTTCATAGATTACCCAAAGTAGGCGACTGCGTTCTGGAAGACCTTCAGTCCCTCGCCATGTTCAGGCTGCACGTCGCGTCGAGTCCATTGAGGATGATTGGTGGCGAAGAGATGCCGTTCAGGGTGAGGCATCAGTCCAAAAATCCTGCCGGAGGGATCGCATATGCCGGCAATGTTCCCTTCCGCTCCGTTCGGATTTTGTGGAAACGGCAAAGGATCCGCCCCGGTTGCGCCCGATGGGTCGCAGTATTTCAAAACGATTTGTTGCTGGGCTTCTAAGTCTAACTTTGCGGTCTCGTCCCGAAACAAAAATCGTCCCTCGGCATGAGCCATGGGCAGGTACATTGACTCGATGCCACGAAGGAAGACGCAATTTTCGGTCTGAGGCTTCAAGTGCACCCAGCGGTCTTCGAATCGTCCCTGTTTGTTCCAGGTCAAGGTTGCAGGCGTCGCTTTGGCTGCTGTCTCAAAGAAAATGCCCAGCCGCATCATGATTTGAAAGCCGTTGCAAATGCCAAGCACCAAACGGTCTTGTTGACGAAATGTCTCCAAAACATCGTTCAGGAAGGTGTGCAGTTGCGCCGCCAGGATGCGGCCCGCTGCAATGTCGTCCCCGTAGCTGAATCCACCTGGAAAACACAGGATTTGGAAGGTGGACGCCAGTGCAGGTTGCGCGATCAGTTGATTGACATGCAGCCGAACAGGCTCCGCCCCTGCGAGCTCAAACGCATACGCGGTTTCAACATCGCAATTGGTGCCAGGGGCTCGAAGTACAAGCACTCTTGGTTTGGCCATCCTATGTCATTTCCTCTTTGATGCTGGCGGATTCTTTGCTGGCAAGTTCTTTCAACAACTGTGAATTTACTCGTTTTCAGCCATTCTTGGCAGGGGACCGATTCCGCCTTTTGTAGGGATCAAGCCGATTTTGAGAGCATTTTGCGTTCGCAAAACAAAAGAAATCCAAGCTGTAGGTATGGGGCGATGCGCAAAATAATCCTTGTTGTTTGCATCCAGAGGGTTTGCGACCTAGTTTTCCGATAGCGAATTTTTGCTACCGAGACGCAATACCAAGCTAGGCAACCAAAAATGGCATATCCATTGAACCGCGAGCGCAAATCAGGTGGCAAGAAGTTCAAAACGACTCCTCTCGGGCTTGAGCAATTGGAAAGCCGCCTGATGAATGCAGTCAGCGGGATCGAGCAAAACCTCCAACTGCTTCTGGCCCCGAACACGTTGGGTGCAACTCAATTGGTCGGTTCGGTCCAGGTACAGAGCGTGAACAACGCCCCCACGATTCGCACTCAGCCAAGGCTGGTAACCGGCACGGAAGTACGAGCGGCCTCAGCCGTTCTTAACGCGTTGGGGTCGGATGACCAAGGGGAGGCAAATCTGTCCTACACATGGAGCACGATCAGCAGACCTTCCGGCTCGACAGTGTCATTCTCTGTCAACGGTACCAACCAAGCAAAACTTCCATCGGTAAGTTTTACCAAAGCCGGTTCTTATGTGTTGGGACTGAGTGTGACCGACGCGGCCGGGCTTGCTACCACCAGTCGCGTCACGTTCAACGTGGTTCAAACTCTTTCGACCATCCAATTAGAAACTCCTAGCGGCACGAGCATCTCGTCCAGTCAGTCGCAATCGGTCGCTGGCAGTTCGCTGCAAGTTCGAATGAAAGGCCTCGACCAATTTGGCGATGCAATGACAACCATGCCTACGGTGACATGGTCAAGAGTTACAGGGCCTTCGAGTGGAAGCGTGGTTGCCTCCGGTTCCAACGCAACACCCAACTTGACATTCAATCGGGTGGGTGACTATCTGTTGCGAGCCCGTGGCGGTAATGCAACGACGGAAATGCGAGTCTCCGTCTCGCAGGTCTTTACCAGCATCGGAATTCGAAATGCTGACAACAAGATTATGGCCCCTGGTACCATCCTGGAGTCCAGTGCGGCGAGCCAAACTTGGACGGCTGTTGGGCTGGACCAATTTGGCGGTGTCATGGTGAATCAACCAACTTTGAATTGGTCTGCACCCACGGCTCCAAGCGGTTTTGCTCCGACGATTCAAGCCACTGGAAATTCAGCGAGCGTTACCTTTCTCGGTACGGGGGCGTACACCCTTCGCGCCCAATCGGGCAGTGTCTTGGCCAACTTGCGAGTCAACGTGAATGCGGTTCTATCCCAGATAGCACTGACCACCCCGGATGGCTCCAACGTGGATCCGAACGTACCTGTTCAGAATCGTGGAACAAGCCAAAGGCTCAACGTTCGCGGGATCGATCAATTCGGGAATACGATGACCAGTCTTCCAACGCTCAGTTGGAGCACGACCGCGGTACCTGCCACAGGGGCGGCTTCCGTTGTATTGAATGCCGGAGTCGCTACGGTCACTCTCACGCGAGCAGGTAATTACACCATGCGAGTTCGCGGTGGAAGCGCGACCCGATTCTTCCAATTGAATGTCGCTCAGGTGTTTACCAGTGCCGAAATCGTTGGCCCAACGGGAGCCGCGGTAAGTACGGCAACGCCGCTGGTTGTGAACGCTACGAATCATACCCTTCGAGTGCGAGCGCTCGACCAATTCGGCCAGGCACTTGCGGTCCAGCCTGGTTTCAGCTGGAGCGGCGTGTCCGCACCGACCAGTGGAAGTGTCAGCTTTTCGACTGTGGAACTGGGAACCAACATCGCCTTTACGCGAGCAGGTTCTTACACCGTCCGAGCAACCTCGGGCAGCATATCTCGAAACATCAACCTTTCCGTCGCTCAAAAGTTGACTACGCTGAGTCTTTCAGGTACCACGAATCTGGGAACAGGGGCGAGACAGCAATTCGTTGCATCCGGGACGGATCAATTCAATCAGCCCATGACCCAGCTGCCAACGGTTGTTTGGTCGGCTACCGGAGGAACGATTCTTAACGGGCTCTACTCCGCAGGCAATAAAGCTGGTAACTTTACAGTGACCGCCAACGCGGGAGGCCTTACGGCACAAGCAGTTGTTGTCCTTACCTCAACGAACCCGGTGAGCGGCTTCCTTGATGCCAGATTGGGCAGCTTGGTTTCGACTCTGTATGCCGACAGCTCCATCTCCCGATCGGAGATGATGCAGATCCTGCGAAGTGCTGGCAACGATGGCACAGTGAGTGCCAACGAACTCGTCGACCTTCGAACCATGGTTGGCTCTGGCTCACTTTTTGCGATGCCTTCCTTTGTGCGTGAGCTCGCGAAAGACGTCGTCAACGCGAACTCTGCCAACCTTAAATTCAAAGGAGCATCGGCGGGTAACCTAGCGGCTGGTAGCAGTTCGACTCTCTTGAACAATCTTGTCGACAAGTGGTTCATGGGTGCGGACGAGCCTGAGATCAAAGGATCGGGGCTTGCTTACCGAACCGCCAACGGCAACTTGTTTAACGGCACCCCTTCGCGTGCGGATGCCAAACAAGGCTATTTGGGGGATTGCTATTTCATTGCTTCGGTAGCGGCCATCGCAGATTCCAACGCGACCGCGGTTCGAAACATGTTCATCGATAACGGCGATGGAACGTACACGGTTCGATTCTTTAATGGAAGCGCCGATTACGTCACTGTGAATCGACGGCTCCCTTCCTACTCCAACGGAACACTCGGATACTCCGGGCTGGGACAAAGCATCACGAGTACGGCAACAACCTTGTGGATCGCATTGGCTGAAAAAGCCTACGCCCAATGGAACGAGACAGGCAATTCGGGGCGCGATGGTACCAACCGCTACGGCAGTATCGAAGGTGGATGGATGTCCAATGTCAATCGACAGGTCCTGGGATACAACAGCAGCAACTTTTCATTTGCGACCACCAGCAAGCAGACCCTGATGGATGCTCTTGCTTCTGGCCGTGCGGTCACTCTTGGAACTACCAGCAATCCTGGAAACGGATTCGTAGGTGGGCATGCCTATATCATCACTGGCTATAACGCTTCCACAGACACATTCTCCACTTTTAATCCATGGGGCAATACTCACGCACCTGCGGCCTCGTGGGCTCAATTGCAGGCTAACTGCACCATGTTCACCGTGACCGATTCCAGTGGCACATCGGCCATTGATCCTCGAAGTGTTCGTTCTGCTGGCAGCGATGTCATGCTCGGAAACTGGACTACCGTCGTAACAGGCCCCTCTTCGTTTACCCAACAGGTTGAAACTACTCCAATGAATTCGGAAACAAGACCAATCGCGACATTGAATCACATCGCTCAAGAAATGGAAACAGCTCAGAATGATTGGCTGTTCATGGCTCAAAGCTCGCAAGAGAGCTCGGCGGCTTCGAATGCGAACTCGAAGGAGCTGGAGGAACTGAACGCCATGGCGATTGATCTCGCGATGACGCTGGAGCATCTCGATTCAATTCTCAGTTAAGCAAGAGTAACGAATGAAGTAGCAACCGTAAGCCGTTCGTGAACGACTCCGTTGAGTCCGGCCGTCCAGTTACGCCGATCAGCTTACTCTTGTTATTGCTGTCGGCTTGGTGATACGCATTTTGAGATCGAGCTGCCCAAGATAATTACAAAGCTTGTAATTAAGAAAACGATAGCCAAGGTGCATAGTCCACCTTGCAGCTGCATGCCGAAATCTCCGGTCTTTCTACCCGTAAGGAACCCGGGCCAGAAGAGGCCTGTGATCAAGTTCGCAGCGGCCGTGAATGTTGTAGCGACGATAAACAGCAATGGCAGGACGGTCACCCAGGCATAACGCCCCCGTCCCGACGTGAATAACCAAGTGGTCACCACACACAAGGCAATGCCAGCCAATAACTGGTTCGCTATTCCGAACATGGGCCAAATGGTATCGATCGAGCTGCTCCAAATCAGGGCTCCCCAAGACAGAGTCACCAATGCAGAGCTAATGATCACACCAGGCCACCAATCCATCTTGCCAAACTTTGGAAATGCATTTCCCAAGATTTCTTGAAGCAAGAATCGGGCGATTCGGGTCCCCGTATCGATGGTGGTTAAGATGAAAAGCGCTTCAAACATGATCGCAAAGTGAAACCAATACTTGATGACGCTATCGATGCTGATGTTGCTAGCGATTTTTTGCATGGCCTGAGTCATGATGTTTGCCATTCCCACCGCAAGTGTTACCGCCCCGCCCGTTCGACCACGAAGCGTTTCGCCCCCCACTTGTCGTTCCAATTCTTGCAAGTGATCGACGTCAGCATTCATCTTGGTAAGGGTCTCGGTGTAGGCGGGCATTTTGGCGAGATCAATGTTGATAGCCCAATAGTCACCCGCGGGCATCGCGGCGGCCACGATCAAGGCACATACCGCAACAATCCCTTCCATCAGCATAGCGCCATAACCAATCATGCGCAGGTCACCTTCCGACTGGATCATTTTCGGGGTCGTGCCAGAAGCCACCAACGAATGAAAGCCTGAAATCGCTCCGCACATGATGCAGATAAAGACGAACGGAAATATAGCACCCGAGAACAACGGACCGCCACCTTCCGCAAAGAACTCATTCACTGCAGGGGCTTCCATCTTAGGGTTGGCTATGAGAACCCCAAGCATCAACACTAGGATGGTGCCAATCTTTAAGAAGCTTGAAATGTAATCGCGAGGGCAAAGCAACAACCACACGGGCAAGACAGAGGCGATGAATCCGTAAATACAAATCGCAAAAATGATCCCGGTTCGCGACAATGAGAAATAAGGTTCCAAAATCGATCCTGGAATCCAGTTCCCCGCAATGGTCGCTCCCACTACACCCACCGCCCCCAACAAAGAAGCCTCGCCGATCCTTCCTTTTCGAAACCGATACATGTACAACCCAACCAACAGAGCGATCGGGATGGTGCAAAAAATGGTGAAGGTCCCCCAAGAACTCCCTTGAATCATCTCCGTGGAATTGGGTTCGATCGTCAGTTCGCCTTCGGTTTGGTTCCAATTCGAGTCGCTTGGTACAAGAAGGGTGAACCCCTCGCTTCGAGTGTACATGCCCGTCTTGTAGATCATCTTCGCACCCTCGGGCACGCGAAGAAGAACCCCGGTTGTTGTCGGCTGTGCTTGTAATGTTCCCGTGTACTGGATTTTGGAATCGGGAACCAGTTTGATGGTTTCCCCGCCCAACGCTTTGACGACGATCACCCCGAGCCCCGACAAAGCAATGATCACGATGAACAGGATAGCAACCGATGCAACCATACCGACCCACGGGCCCAGCAAGTGCTTTGCCATTTCTGCAAGCGACTTTCCGTCATGACGCACGCTTGCACTCAAAACTAGAAAATCTTGCACTGCACCCGCCAAGCAAACTCCGATTACCAACCAGATCAAACCAGGCATGTAACCAAACTGGACAGCCAGCACGGGTCCGATAAGCGGCCCTGCTCCTGAAATTGCGGCAAAGTGATGACCAAAGAGAATCCAACGATTCGTCGGATGATAGTTCTGCCCATCATCAAAACGGACCGCGGGCGTTTGCTTTTCAGCATCCACGCACGCAACTCTCGCGGCTAAAAACGCACTGTAAAAGCGGTAGGACACCGCCATCACGGCTAAGACCCCTAACAACAACGGCATCGCATGCATGATAAGGACAATTAATCGTGGAGAGGTGGGATTAAAGAAACTTGGCAGGGCGCTTGCTGCAACAGTTGGGCGCGGTTAATGTATGCAGCGTTAGATCGATATTAGCTTAGCATCAAACTCCTTGAGTAGGATAGCTCTATGGTCGAATTGAAATGGGTTGGACCGAGTGGTTCCTATCGGGTTTCAATTCGAACATGCACAACGAGCTTATTGGACTGAAGGTCATGAGGCATCGCACAAGTCTGTTTGGGTAGACGGGCTTTTGGGATGAAGATGGATGCAAGCTGAACGACGGGCAGCAGGCGTGTATGCGTCCGTTGATTTTGTAGCGGCTTGCTGCACAGAATAGCGATCCCATTTATTTTAGTTACTTTAGTAGCGAGAGATGAATCTGAATGTCTTCAGACAAGAAATTTAAGCTCGAGTACGTTTGGTTGGACGGTTACCTTCCTGAGCCAAACCTACGTAGCAAGACCAAGATCGTTGATACTGCCCCTACGAGTGTTGCAGATTTGGCACTATGGGGATTCGACGGAAGTTCTACCCAACAGGCAGAAGGCAAGAGTTCCGATTGTGTTCTTAAGCCGGTTGCTCTGTATCCTGACAGCACACGCATCAATGGCTACCTGGTCATGTGCGAGGTTATGTTACCAAACGGCCAACCGCACCCTTCCAACTTCCGCCAAACTGTCGAAGATTCGGCAGATTTGTGGATTGGTTTCGAGCAAGAGTATTTCTTCTACGAGAACGGTCGCCCACTTGGGTTCCCCGAGGACGGATATCCAGCACCTCAAGGCCCTTATTACACGTCGATCGGCTACAAGAACGTTGGGGACATCGCTCGCCAAGTCGTTGAAGAACACATCAACATTGCCTTGGACGCTGGCATCAATCTGGAAGGCATCAATGCCGAAGTTGCTAAAGGCCAATGGGAATTCCAAATTTTCGCCAAGGGTGCTTTGAAGGCATGCGATGACATGTGGATCGCTCGCTATTTGCTGATGCGTTTGGCTGAGAAGTACGGATTGGATATCGAACTATACTGCAAGCCGATCAAGGGAGACTGGAACGGTTCGGGGATGCACACCAATTTCTCAACCGACAAGCTTCGCGACGAAGGTGGAAAAGAGTACTTCGAGAAACTTATGGCAGCCTTCGATAAGTACCGCGACGAGCACATTGCAGCGTACGGTCCAGACAACCACTTGCGTTTGACCGGATTGCACGAAACCCAGTCGATCGACAAGTTCAGCTACGGCGTGGCTGACCGCGGTGCTTCGATCCGAATCCCACACAGTTTTGTGAACAACAACTACAAGGGATACATGGAAGATCGTCGACCAAACTCGCAAGCCGATCCATACAAGATTATCTCGCGTCTGTTGAAGACCATCAACTCGGTTAGCTAAACCAATCAACCCGAGCACCTTTGAGCCTGATTCTCAGATCAACACGTGGCTTGCGGAAGATCTAGCACCTCCAAGAGGCAACGGCAAATGAAGTCGTTGCCTCTTTTTTTGCTTTTCTCGCAAGGGGCGTCGGTACGAAACAAGCGAGTGTAACAGTGGGGGAATGACAATTCCTAACCCGAAACGTGAAGGCTCGTTGCTTTAGTGAAGTCGTTATTGGGTAAGGGCAGTACGACGGACTTCCAAGTCCGTCCGTGGGCAGTACGACGGACTTCCAAGTCCGTCCGTGGGCAGTACGACGGACTTCCAAGTCCGTCCGTGGGCGGTACGACGGACTTCCAAGTCCGTCCGTGGGCGGTACGACGGACTTCCAAGTCCGTCCGTGGGCGGTACGACGGACTTCCAAGTCCGTCCGTTAGGAATTCGACGGACTAGGAAGTCCGTCGTACCATTAAAAAAACAGACCGAAGCGGGAACGCTCCTTGCTGTATC
>JBIKLJ010000072.1:0-22469 GCA_044359895.1 Pirellula sp. | reverse complement strand
TAGTTCCAAGCAACAACGTTCGGGACTCAACTAAACCGGTGATGTTGTGCATAAACTAAGTTCGACTAAGAATAAAATCCGTGCTAGAGCAAGTCACAAATGGAGTCGATCAAGTCGTCCGAGAAGACTTCGCCTTGAATCAAAAAGTCTCGATCTTCGTCCAAGCTCGACTTAAGCTCCGTGCGATCAGGTGCATTGGATGCAGATCCACCCAAAGTATAATGCTTGCGATCGAAGGCGGGCGAGTTCAAGATGTCCAGCGACTTCCCGGCGGCCATCTTGTTCTGAATTCCATCAATCATGGCCATGACAACCGCCGAGTTGACGAGATACGGATTGGATTGAGCTGGCGATCCAAAAAACTCAATCAATCGCCCACGCGGTTGATTGGACGGAATCGCAATGCGACAGATAGAGTCGGGATGGTCACTAGAACAGAGTCGAAGCCATGGAAACGTAGACAACCTTGGGGATGAAGCTACTGCAATGGCGCAAATGGAGGAAGCATGGTGCAGGATTCCGCTCATGGCTTGCAAGCCGATGTCGCTCATCCCGCGATATGCCCCGCCGGTAAAAATGGACTCACCTTGTCGCGAAATAGTCCAGTGACTGGCTATCCAAAGGTTATCGAAACATACACGTACATTTCGTTGGCTGGTGAGCTGGCTTACTAAATACCGCAACATCATCACATCGTCGCAGCTTTCTACCAGCTTGGACGGCTTCAAAACCATGGAGGAACTGTTGTTGATATCGCAAAAATGACGATCAATTTGCAAACCTGCTTCATTGGCAATGTCCGCAATATCACAGCGCAACGTAAAGTGCTTGTCATCTAAACCGCAAGCAAGAAACGTGTTCGCACTGTTCGAATCATCGGGCGGCGAACCGAGCATGCAAAAAGGAACGCTTGCACTTACCATGAGCCCATCGCCAATGGTGGACGTTTCCAAGAATCGAGTCGCTTTGATGGCGACTTGACGCGAATCCCACGCGCTCTCTTCGCGCATCATGGCGTCTTGAATGGAGGCTAGCAGGATAAGAGTCGGATGCGTTGTGAACGGATCTAAGTAGTTTGCATCGCTTTGAGGAACCAAGTTCGCATATTCTTTTGCAACAACCTGGGAATCGCGCGGTGACGACGGAAGTGAAATCATCTGCCCGAACCCCTCTTCAAAAGAAGCTTCGGTAAGGGCGGACAAGGGAAGCGTGATACGTCGCCAGTTCCCTTGGATGTCCGAGAAACGCAGGTCAACCGACTTGATTCCTCGTTCGCGGCAGTAAGCCAAGACGGCCTTCGGTTTCACGCAATCTACCTCGTCGCTTCGAGTGAAATGTTATCAAACCTAGCCAATCCCTCGGCACCAAAAAGACCTATCGACACAATCGCTTCTCGCGTTGCGGGCGGGACACTAAAGATACGGTCCTCTCGTTTCCATGGTCGACTTCCCTTGAATCCACCAATGTAGTTGTATCCAATTCGATTGCGATTCGAATCGAAAAACTGAATCGCAATGGATGGTGACCTTTCTTTATCCTTCCCAATCTTCACCCCCTCGGTGTAGATCCAGCCAGCAAGTCGTATCTTTTTCACGTAGGATCCATCGATCGCGATACCCTGCAACAACATACTGGGTTCGCTTCCTTTGTCCGATCGAAACTCAGCTACCATCCCGCCTTCCGGGGAACTGGCATCCTTAACGATCGAGCAACCGAATTTGTAGTACCATCCGGGTATGTGCTCGTTCTTGATCAATGGTTCTTCGAAGCTGACGTTTTGCAAAGTCGGATTTTGCGGATCAGGGGCAACCTTTCTTTGGTCTTCTGCCGTCCCGGTCATGGGCACAAACAGCGTGGGTTGCAAAGCTTCCTTCTCCAGCTTGCCTTCCACTTTCCGCATCAAATACAACATCTGTTGGTAGCGTTCCCCAACGGGAATAATCATCAGCCCTCCCTCTTTCAATTGATCCAAAAGCGGCTGCGGAACTTCTTCGGGAGAACATGTCACAATGATCTTGTCAAAGGGAGCGTGCTCCTTCCAACCCTTGAACCCATCTCCAATTCGACAAAAGACGTTTTTGTACTCCAGGTCTGCCAGTAGTTGCGTGGTTTCACGCCCAAGCTTTTCAACGATTTCAATCGTATAAACTTCGGCCACCAACGGGCTAAGAATGGCTGCCTGGTAGCCGCTTCCCGTTCCGATCTCCAAGACCCGATCGGTGGGTTGAGGCTGTAACGATTGTGTCATCAACGAAACGATGAACGGGCTACTAATTGTCTGAGCTTCACCGATCGGAATAGCGATATCCTGATATGCCTGCAACTTGTATTGCTTCGGCACAAATTCGTGCCGAGGGGTTTCGCCAACCGATTTGAGAACCCCGGGGTGAGTGATGCCACCGGGTATCAAAACGTTGGTGACTAAGTTCTCTCGAAGCTTATCAAACCGCTCTTTGCTCTGAGCCAATGATTCAGAGCCACTTATCCAAAGGCAAGCAAAGCCAATCAAGAACCAAGAGAGTGCATTGCATTTAGCAATTCTTGTCATCATTACGATCCGGCTTTAGAAAACGTTGGCTGGGGCTTAGTTCAAAATCAGACCAGACAGAACAGTCGGGATTATTCACACTGAGCCGAGGGAGCTAGCCACTTCTCAGCTTCGCGGTAAAAACGAAGATCGCGGCTAGCGCCCGCGGCTCAAGTTGAACGCCGTGAATCATCTAGACTAGTCCATGCTGACCCGTTCAACATACGTGCAATTGCGAGTGTCCACCTTGATCACGTTCCCCTCTTTGATGAACCCCGGAACGTTGATCTCAGCACCCGTTTCGACTTTAGCAGGCTTGGTGACGTTCGTGGCGGTATCGCCCTTGGTACCTGGATCTGTTTCGACAACCTTCAAGGTGACGTGAGAAGGTGGAGAAATGGTCAGCGGGTTACCGTTGAACAGCACCATCGCAATCGGCATTTGCTCTTTCAAATACTTCCAATTGTCGTCCACTTGCTGAGCCGTCAATTCGTACTGTTCGAACGATTCATTGTCCATGAAGACGAACGACCCAGCTTGGTTATAAAGAAAAACCGTATCGATCTCTTCCACATCGGCGATTTCTAGTTCGTCGCCCCCCTTGAGAGTCCGATCCAGAATCGTGTTGCGAACCAAGTTCTTCATTTTGCAACGGTATAGAGCATTCCCCTTGCCTGGCTTGAAAAAGTCCACCTCAACAAGCAGGTAGGGTTCGCCATCGATTTGAACTTTGAGTCCTTTTTTTAGGTCGCTGGTTTTGTAGGATGCCACGCTAGGGATTCTCTTATGCCAAGTGGGAAGGAGGGGGATACGATACAGAGCATTCCGATTCTAAACAAAAACAAGGATTCTGTCGCCTCCCCCGATCGCAATTCGTCACTTCGCGGGGGATGCTTCCAGTCGAATGCTGGTGATTTTGTGAACGACCATCCACTCGAGCCATTCTTCTTGCTCCTCGGTAATCTCAATCTCTGCCACCGAATGCGCATCGAGCGGCGAAACCAGCGAAAAGAAACCATCGTCTAACCAGCGTGCTGAATCCTCCAAACGAACCCAGTATTCGTCCTTTCCCAAATGAGGTGCCCCCGCGCCTTCTGCTGGAGTCATGAAATAGACAACTTCTTTGCGGAATCGATCGGGCATCGTCAACGGGGGAACATCGGGTTGATCGAGAGGGATGATTTGGACCATAGTGACTCTTGGAAGGAAGAAGGGCGGTGGAATTGGAAAGTCAATCTCAAGATTCAACAAGCTTACGCCTGCCATCTCGGCATGGGTATCTGAAATCCGTCGAGCGCGACGGATTTCAATCCCATAAGTCCGCCAAGCCCGAAATCTCAGAAGGACTCCGCTTGGCCCGGAAAATCGCCACTTTGCACATCTTGCATGAATTTGGCAACCGCTTCGGCCGACGCTTTGCGCAAATCGGCATATTGCCGAACAAATTTAGGCACGTATCCGCTGTTCCAGCCAAGCATATCGTTGGTAACAAGCACTTGCCCATCGCAGCCATTGCCAGCCCCAATTCCGATGGTTGGTACATGGATCGCTTGCGTTGTCTGCCGAGCCAAATCGGGAGGAACGCATTCCATCAAAACACAAAAAGCGCCAGCATCTTCCGCCGCCTTGGCATCCCGCATCAGTTGATCGGCATCGCGTTGAACTCGATAACCACCAATTGCATGAACACTTTGAGGACGCAAACCGATATGGGCAATCGTCGGAATTCCAGCATCCACCAAGGCGCGTATGGCGGCCGCTTGTTGATGCCCACCTTCCATCTTCACCGCTTGGCATTGAGTCCGTTTCATGATGGCGGCTGCTGATTCCACCGTATGTGTGATACTCAATTGTCCTACAGGAAAAGGCAAGTCGACGATTACCATCGACCAGTTGGTTGCCCTGGCAACCATCTCGCCATGGTAAATCATTTCCTCCAGCGTCACCGGAATGGTTGTGGTTTTGCCCTGAACCACCATTCCCAGCGAATCCCCGACCAAGATGCATTCGACATTGGCTTCGTCAAGCATTTTGGCGGTCGGATAGTCGTAGGCCGTAAGCATCGTAATCTTTTGGCCTTGAAGCTTCATGGACTGAAGTGTTTTGACGGTTACCCGGGTATTCATCGTTCGATCACGTTTTCGCGGAAGCTGTGCCTGGCCGTGCATGCCAAGCTATGAAATGAAACTGTCAACAGTTTAGTCCAAAAGCGAAATAGTCCCAAACGGCACTCAAAGCATGTTCCTCGCAAGATGATTCCCTCCGCTGCAGGGCATTTGATCTTCCCGTGCTTGCCGAAGTTGGGGGCGAAAACTACCATGGGTGCCAATCGGTGAGGTTCCATTCGCCGTTGGCAGCGTCGGTTTTCGGGAGGAAGATTTGTGAAAATGTTCGATCTGGTTCGTCTGGGATTTCAAATGAAGCAAAGCCTTCCGCGATTCGTCGCTTTGGGCTTGGTTTTTGGCTCTGTCTGTTTTGTCGGGTGCGACTCGAAAGGAACACCAACCAATTCTGGTAGCGAAACCAAACCGGTTGCACTGAAACGCATTATTTTGCTGAACAACACCGAGTCTCCGTTCTGGGACGCAGCTCGCGAAGGGATCAAGCAGGCAGCATTGGACTTAAAACTAAAAGAAGCCGGTTTCAGCGCATCGATGGATGCTAACGATGGTACGGAACAAGGCCAAGTCGAAAAACTTCGACAGTACGGAACGCAAAAAGACATCGTCGCCGTTGTCATCTCCCCCACTTCTTCCACCAACCCAGCCATCGCAGAAGAACTTGGGAACCTGGCGAAGAAAGGTGTGATCATCGGGTGCTTCGACAGCGATCTCGACGCAAAGTACCAAGGCGTTCGCGAATTCTACGTTGGCACAGATAATATTGTTGGCGGCAAAGTACTAGGAACCGCAGCCAAGAATCTCAAGCCCAGCGGCGAATACGTTCAGTTTGTAGGTTTAGACAGCCAGCAAAATGCCATCGAAAGAATGAACGGATTCACCGAAGCCGTTGGACCCGCCTTCGTCCAGAAAGATCGACGTCTCGACGATGCCGATCGCGCTCGAGCCCGAGACAACGTCCAAGATGTTATTTCCAAGTACCCCGATCTGTCGATCTTAGTAGGAATCTGGTCCTACAACGCCCCCGCCATCGTTGACGTGGTAAGCGACAAAAAAGTGAGAGACAAGTTCACGATTGTTACCTTCGACGCAGAACAACTCGCTATCCAACAAATGGGTGAAGGAATGATCGATGCGATGGTCGTTCAGAATCCTTTCGGAATGGGATACGATTCGGTTCGATACGCATTCGCAAAATCAACCGGCGATGACGCAACCGTCAAAGAAATGTTTCCAAATATGGGATCTGCCGGTGGCAACATCAAGAACACAGGTCTCAAGATTGTTGTTCCCGCAAGCAACACTCCGCTCAAGGCAGATATGTTTAAGGAGTTCGGACCGACGGTCGAATTCGTTACGCTTCCCGAATTCCAAAACTGGCTTGCGAAGTACAAACTAACAAGCTCATGAGCCCTCCCAATTTGCTTTCTCGACTATGGAGCTCCGTAGAGCTCAAGCTGATTTTGGCTTGGCTGTTCGTTGTCGTGGGCACTGCTTTGTTGGACTCCAACCACACGTACTGGACGGATGCCTCCGGTGCGTCGCAACTGATCATTCGTCGAACGGTTCTGCTTGGGTTCTTCGCTCTGGGCAGCGCCATTATCATCATCTCGGGAGGAATCGACCTTTCGAGCGGGTCGGTGATCGCCTTGAGCGCAACCGTCTTTGGCGCTTTCATGATCCTGCTGGATCCTGAAGGCTTTCGCAACGGTCAAGTTTCGCGTGTTGCCGTGGCTGCCGCAATTGCAGGAACCCTTGTGGTGGGAGGGATGATCGGTACCCTTCACGCTTGGCTCATCACGCGCATCGGGCTTCCTCCCTTCATCGCGACGCTGGCAACCCTGGTAGGTCTGCGAAGCTTTGGCCGAGGGCTTGCGCCAACCCTCACCGGTGGTAAATCGCAGATTGATTTTACGGACACCGCCCTTCGAAACGCGATCAAAGACGTCCCTACGATCACGGTGCTTTTCTTGGTTTTTGCATTGGTGCTTTGGTTCTTAATGAGCCGTACAGTTACCGGTCGCCATTTGCATGCAATGGGTGGCAACGAACAAGCCGCGAAACTTAGCGGCATTCGAACGGATCGTTTAAAGTGGTTGGCTTACGTGCTCGGATCCGTATCGGCCTCGATCGTGGGAATCATTTCGTTTGCTGATGATGGATCAGCCAAACCTGACATCATGGCTCGCGGTTACGAATTGAACGCAATTGCAGGCTCCGTGATCGGAGGCTGTTCGTTGCAAGGCGGTATTGGAACGATTCCCGGAACCATTTTAGGTTGCCTCTTTTTGCGGACGGTGATTGACGCGGTCAGCAAAGTGGTTGGCTCCGGCGCAGATATCTTCGAAGGGATGATTGTCGGCATTGTCGTTGTCTTCGCGGTCACTTTCAGTCAACGCGGGCAACGCGTCTCTTCCAAGCGATACTTCGATGGAGGGATCGGCTGGACCATCATCCCGATCTTGTCTCTGATTTCAGGCCTGCTGACCATGCTGTTCTTCGGTAAACAGGATTGGTACGCAAGTTCCTACGCAGTCATCGTCGGACTGATTGTTGCCGCTGCTTTAACCTCCAGAGCATTTTGGGAAGCCCGATCCGCGCGGAATGTCACCTCGAGCGTTACGAGCTAGATTCTTATGACCGAGTCTATCGTATCGATGCAAGGGATCGGGAAACGCTTTGCCGCCGTCAAGGCGCTCGATGGTGTTACCTTTGACGTTCCCAAAGGAAGTCTGGTTTCCATTTGCGGCGAGAACGGTGCAGGCAAAAGCACCTTGATGAAAATTCTGTCCGGTGTCATCACCGACTATGATGGAACGCTTTGTGTCGATGGCCAAGCGGTTCGGTTTTCGGGAACTCGGGACGCAGAACATGCTGGCATCAGCATCATCCATCAAGAACTCAACCTAGTCGAGCAACTGTCGGTAGCGGCCAATGTTTTTCTTGGCCGCGAAAAACGCTCGGCCTGGTTCATGCGAGACGACCGATCCATGCTGGAAGAAGCAGGGCGGCTCTTGAAAGAACTGGAATGCAACGTTCCCGCGTCGGCTCTGGCTGGCTCCCTTCGCGTCGGCGATCAGCAACTGGTGGAGATCGCGAAGGCCCTGAGCCTGAACAGCCGTATTCTAGTCATGGACGAACCAACCAGCGCACTCACCGAATCGGAAGTGGAACGACTGTACCGCGTCATTGCCAAACTCAGAGAACGTGGAACAACGATCTTATACATCTCCCACAAGATGGAAGAGGTTTTTCATCTATCCAACCAGATCGTTGTGCTCCGCGACGGTCGCTTTATTGCACAGCTCGAAACCCTGAAAACAAATCCCCAAGAAGTCACTCGGTTGATGGTGGGGCGCGAGCTGGAATCGATCGAGCTTGGAGAACGTACCGCTCCCGGCAAAAAGTTGCTTTCTGTAGAAAAGCTATCGCTCGCCTGGCCCGGCCACGCTCGTGGGTTCAGGCTCAAAGATATTTCTTTTGACCTGCACGAAGGTGAAGTACTTGGCATTGCCGGACTCATGGGAGCCGGCAGAACTGAACTCCTTGAATGTTTGTTCGGCGCTTCCACGCTAGCCCCCACCGGACGAATCGTCCTAGAGGGAAAAGAGATTCGCCCCTCTCATCCGGCAGAAGCATTGGAAGCTGGCATGGCTTTGGTTACGGAAGACCGAAAACGACTCGGGATCTTCACCGCCATGAACGTAGGGAAAAACATCTCGCTTTGCGAACTTGTTTCGATGCGAAGCGGCCCAGCTGTCAGCAATTGGAAAGAACAAGCAGCTGCGCGATCGATGGTCGACAAGTTACTGATCAAAACCGCTGGGTTGCAGGCATCCATTAGCAGCCTAAGTGGTGGTAATCAACAAAAGTGTATCATCGGTCGATGGTTGCTGACCAAGCCCAAAATTCTTTTGTTGGACGATCCAACTCGAGGCGTGGACGTAGGGGCTAAAGCAGAACTTTACCGAATCATTCGTCAGTTATGCAACGAGGGACTTGGCGTTATCGTCACCAGCAGCGAGTTGCCCGAGGTGTTGACCTTAAGCGATCGCATCATGGTGTTGAGTGAAGGTCGTCAAACCGCGTTGTTTTTACGACAAGAAGCAACGCAAGAAAAAATCTTAGAAGCTGCCACTCGCGGATTTTTCGCAGGTTCCTAGCGGGCCCGCTGGTGGGACTACTGCCCACCGAACGATTGCCCGCGCAGACTGTCCCCGTTGGTGTAATCTTGGGGAGCATCCAAACCACCGGTGAGAAGCAGGCCTTCAATTTTCGCGTTCGCTTGCGCCAATTGAGCTCTGGACTGAATGAATTGTAGATTCGATTCAAAGTAGCTTTTTCGAACGATGAGAACTTGAAGAAAGTCTAGCTCGCCTGCCTTGTAGGCCTCTTCCGAAAGTTGCAAACTTTCTTTCACTTGAGGCAGAATTTCCGATTCGTATTTTTGAACCGAGGCAAGATAGGATTCGAATTCCTGGGCAGCTCGGGCAAGCCTTGCTTGGATGGATTGTTCGATTCGCTTCACATTCTCGACAGCCCGAGTGTAGTCAGCCTGAGCTGCCGCAATATTGCCGGTGTTCTTGTTAAAGACCGGAATCGGTGCTCCAACTTGCACATTGATCATCCCTGAGTTTGTGCCGTTATCGTAGCCGGCTCCGAATTGCGTTTCCAGATTCGGCGTTCGTTGAACTTGTTCGCGGCGTAGAATACTGACCTTTTCGCAAACTAAAGCTTGTGCCACGGCCCGTTCAGGGCTCTGCAAAAGAATCTGCTGGTAAGTTGCACCCCAGTCTAGCGATGATTGGATATCGCCGAAATCAGGGGACAATTGCGTTGGCCTAGAGTCCGGCAGTCCTGCTATTGCAGCCAGATTGCGCCATGCACCGCGGTAAGCAGCCGTGGCCCGCTCGCCAGCAAGTGCAACTTCGCTGTTGAGCGTCTTGGATTGAAGGACTTCGACCAACGAGCCTTCATCGGCTTTCTTTCTTTCTAACGCAACTTCGACTCCGCGTTTCGATACTTCTTCAAATTTCTGGATCGCATCGAGTTGCTGCTGGGCTGCTGCTGTCTCAAAGTACAGCATTCGAACATCCGTTAAGATTCGATACTTCTGAGTTTCACTTTCCCAACGTTGTGCAGCCAGAGTGTGGTTCAAGACGGCTCGATTAAGAGCGAGTTTGTCACCCCGGACAAACTCTTGTTCCACAAAAAATCCTTGTTGATCGGTGCCACGATCTGCAAGTTGTTGACCGAAGTAACCCAACGTCGGGTTGGGCCCAGTTCCAACTTGTTGACGCAGGCCTGACGCTTTCTGAGTCAGCGAGTTTAAGGCCGACAGAGAAGGGTTGTTGGTAAGCGCGATCTGCTCGAAATCGGCTAGGGTATAGAGATCAACTTCGTTTCCAACATCGGACGACAGCGTAAACTGAGATGCAACTTCAAACGAAGCGGCCTCCACCACCGACCTCTCCGTTTCGCTTGCAGAAATGAGGTATTCGGGTGCTTTGACCGTTGGTGCGACCGGTTCAGGGGAGGTGGCACTTGTGCGATTAAGCTTGGGTGTCAACCTGTTCGATAGACCGCCAACGTGAGCGCAACCGGAAAGCAGAATACCAGAAGACAGGGCGAATACGGTCGACTTTGTAAACATTGCATCCCTGCATGTAAAAGTGCATAGGGCTATTCTTTCAAGGTCGAATTCCTTTCGATCTTTGTGACGTCTTTGCGGTGAAAGCCCTGATAAAAGCTATCGACCACCGAAATAAGAAAGACGGTGGCGGACATGCAAGAAGTTAGGATTGAGTCCTCGCGGGATGGCGGATCCGCTACATCCGTCAAGGTTTACGTATTCGCTACCCTGTATGAATCCTAATGTTTGAGATGGGCTGCTTTATGTCGCTTTTAAGCAGTCCGCGATAGCAGCGCATAATGTTGGCATCGTGGATGATGCCATTCCGGCCACGTTGATACGCCCGGTACCGACAATATAGATCCCTCGCTCATTCTTCAACCAGTCCGCCTGCATGGCATTGAGTCCACTGTAGGAAAACATTCCCTTCTGACGGCTTAGAAAACTAAAATCACGCACGGTTGTAGCTTGCTTCATGCCGTCGATGAACATGGATCTCATCTTGGAAATACGATCACGCATGCTATTCACTTCCGCAACCCATTCCGATTTCAGGTCGGGTGAAGTCAGCACTGCTGCCACCGTTGCGGCACCGTGTCGAGGTGGGTTGCTGTAATTGCAGCGCACCGCCTGTCGGATCTGACTCAAAACAGCTTCGGTATTCTTCGCCTCTTGGCTGACAATCGAGACGGATCCGACGCGTTCCGAATACAAACCAAAGTTCTTCGAAAAAGAATTGCAGACAATCGCTTCAGGGTTCTTTTCTAAAATCAAATGCAACGGTTTCGCATCGGCCTCCAAGCCATCTCCGAATCCCTGATAAGCAAAGTCGACGAACGGCATCATTTGCTTTTCAGCCAACAGATCACTGATTTCTCGCCACTGTTCCAAGGTCGGGTCGATCCCTGTTGGGTTGTGGCAGCAAGCATGCAAACAGACTAAGTCGCCTCGGCGGCCGTTCGTTTTCAGTTCTGTGACCATCGCCGAGAAGTCGAGCGAGGTTTTGTCGGCAGTTAAGTAGGGGTAAACCGGCGTTTCCATGCCGGCGGCTTGAAAGATCGAACCATGATTGGCCCAAGTTGGATTGCTGAGCCAAATACGAGTGCCAGGGAAATGACGAATGACCGTGTCTGCCCCAACGCGCAAGGCACCTGTTCCGCCAGGTGTTTGAGCGATAGCGACCCGCCCAAGATCGATTCCGCAACCACCATAAACCAGTTCCGTTACTGCCTTCAGATATTCCGAATGACCTTCGATCGGCATATAGCCTTTGCTCATTTCATTCTTAAGCAAGCTCGCTTCGGCCTTTTTGACGGTGTCCAGAATGGGAGTTCGGCCCTGCTCGTCCTTGTACACCCCTACCGTCAGATTGATTTTGTTAGCCCGAGAATCTTTCGAAAAAGCTTCGCTGAGACCAAGAATAGAGTCCGGAGGTGCAACTGGCAAATGCTCAAACATGACCGTTGAAGGGGGGTGAGAGTTAAAATGGGTAAAAAAGAAAACGAGAGGCTAGTCCTGACGATTCAAAAGGGTACTATGATTTCCCGGAAATGAGGAGGGGAAAGCTTTGTATTCAGTAAAACTGATGTTGACGCAGTCTTCCGAAACCGCCCATACTGTTTCCCCAAGTCATGGACGGCTTAACTGCTCTTGCGTTCCCTACCCCAATTTGCTCGCAAGTGCCGCGAATTTTACTGTCCCGGAAAATCATCCTGGCCAGGCAATCGCAGACCCATTAGGAGAATGAGATAACCGTGTCCTTCGCGATTGACAATGAAGTCAAGGATAGGGTTCGCCTTGCGACCAGCATTGTCGATTTGATGAGCGGTTATACCGAACTGCGACGCCAAGGCCGAAACTTTGTTTGCGTTTGTCCATTCCATGACGATCGACGGCCTAGTCTTCAGATCAATCCAGACCGACAGATTTGGAAATGCTGGGTGTGCGATATCGGAGGTGACGTATTCAGCTTTGTGATGAAAAAGGAATCGGTTTCGTTTCCTGAAGCCCTTCGGATGCTTGCCGACCGTGCTGGGATCACTCTGGAAGAACCCAAAAACCGAGCAGGCCGTGGCGGTAACGATGACAAGCGAGCCCTTTTTGAAGCGATGAAATGGGCTGTTGGCCAATATCACGAATGCCTCGTCAAAACCGACGAAGGGAAGCCAGCCAGAGATTATCTCGCTGATCGCGGTATTACCGATTCCAGCATCGAAAAGTTTCGATTGGGATTCGCTCCGGAATCTTGGTCGTGGTTAATCGATCGCGGAGCGACCCAGTCGTGGAAAGCCGATGTGTTAGAGTCGATCGGATTAGCGGCGCGAAGCGAACGCGGGTCTCGATACGATCGCTTCCGGGGGCGAGCGATTTTCCCAATCCACGACGTTCAGGCTCGACCGATCGCCGTGGGGGGACGCATCCTTCCCGGGGCAACTTCGGAATCCGCTAAATACATCAATTGCAACGAAACGCGACTTTATCATAAAAGTCATCAGCTCTACGGCCTGGATTTGGCTCGCGATTCGATCGTCAAATCACGCCAAGCGGTCGTCATGGAAGGCTACACCGACGTCATCATGGCTGTCCAGCATGGTATCACGAATGCCGTTGCCTGCTGCGGCACAGCCTTGGGTGAAAGCCAAATTCGACTATTGAAACGATATTGCGATTCGGTGGTTTTGCTACTGGATGGGGACGAGGCTGGTCAACGCCGCACCAGCGAAATCCTAGAGCTGTTTGTGACGGCACAAATGGATCTTCGCATCCTGACACTACCAGATGGTCTGGACCCATGCGACTTCCTGCAAAAGCATAGCGGTCAAGAACTTCAAGAACGGATTGCTGGTTCGGTCGATGCGTTGGAACATAAGCTTCGCGTCGTCTGCAAAGGCTTCGATCCCCTGTTGGATACGCACCGTGCCAACATCGCACTGGAGGATGTGCTGCAAACCATGTCTCGGGTGTCGCACAGCTCTCTTCTGTCCAACGAAGCGATGCGGCTCCGTCAAGATCAGTTGATATCGCGACTCGGTCGGCAGTTCGGGATCGACCACTCGGAAGTTCGCTTGCGTCTGGATTCCATACGCAAGCAATCGGCCGAACGTGAGACTCAGCGTCAAGCGTTTCGACGCCAACAAACATCTAGCCCTCAAGACAGCACTCAAGGCACATCGCCCGGCTCATGGAATTCGCAATCCAACGCGACGGGAAGCCATGCCTCATCGATACAAAACGTTGCGCCCGAGCCCCGAGTGGTTCGTTATTCGGAAATGACAGCGACGGAATGCGAGCTATTCGAAATCATGGCGATTCATCCGGATCTTGCCCCAGTAGCAATCGAAAGATTCCCGGTTAGCAATCTAACCACGATTACAGCAAAGTCTTTATTTCAGGTTTTTTTGGACTTGGAACTTGAGGCGCATGCGTTAGACTTTGCCAGTGTCATGTCTGCGATTGAAGATCCCGGTCTCAAAAGTGTGCTCGTCAGTATCGAAGAGCGCTCCGCTGAAAAGGCAAAGCTTTCCAGCATGACACCCGACGAGCGATTGCATTCACTGTGTGAACGATTGAGTGGTCATGACGACAAATCACATCGTCGCCAGCAAATTCAATCGCTTGAGAAAAAACAATTCGGCGAAGCAGACGAGATGAGTGTGCTTTTCGACATTGTACAACAGGCCCGTGCCCGACATGGTCTGTTTCCTCCGCAAGGAGAATGAAGAACTCTCCGCGAGGAGAACCAAGGCCCCTCCGCGAGGAGAACCAAAGTCAGAGGGAAGTGATGCGAACCTTTGGAACGCCAACTTTCTCGTTAGAAAAACGTCGAGCCCCGCTCGGCTATAAAATTTATTCAAGTTGTTGACCCCAGGCGATTGCTCACCGGATGAGCGATCAGCAACAACCAGAGTACCACTGTCAAAAGGAGTTGATCTCGTGGAAATGCAAACTATTGATCTTGAGCAATTGGTTTCGATCGGTCGAAAACAAGGCTTTCTGACTTACGAACAGGTCAATGAATATCTTCCAGATGAAGCCAATACGGCAGAAAAACTGGATCAGCTCTTAGTGGTTCTGGAACGAGCTGGCATCAACATTGTTGACGAAGTCGAAGCCGAATTGAACCATGGCTTGAAGATCTACAATGGGGACGGCGTCGCTGCCCCAACCACTTCCGATGCCCCCAAACTGACCAACGATCCGATTCGGCTTTATCTGAGCCAAATGTGTGAGATTCCACTACTGAATCGCGATCAAGAAATCTCGCTGGCGAAGAAGATCGAAATCACACGTCGTAAATTCCGACGAGCAGTGCTCGGAAACGACTTCGCCCTTCGACAAACCGTCGAAGTCCTCCGCAAAGTTGCTGCAGGTATCCTTCCCTTCGATCGTACCATTAAAGTTTCGCTCACCGAGCGATTGACGAAGGAACAAGTTGGCGCCCGCATGCCGCACAACTTGAAGACCTTGGATTCTCTGATGGAAGATAATCGCCGCGACTTCCAAGGGATCATCCGAAAGAGCGTTTCGGAATCCGAAAAAGCACGTCTGCGAAGAGGCTACCAACGTCGGCGATTGAAGTCGCTGATCTTGGTCGAAGAATTATCGCTTCGATCGCGACGCGTGATTCCGTTGATGAAACAACTAGAACAGTTCTCGCAACGCATGGACTATTTGCAAAGCCGAATTGGCCACTTGCAAGAAACCGGCATTTCGCCGACAGAACTGAAACGCTGCGTGGCTGAACTTCGTCATTTGATTATGACGACTCAAGAAAGCCCACGTTCGCTGCGAACTCGCGTCGATGAGTTCAAGAGTAGTTTTAAAGAGTATGAAGCAGTAAAGCGCCAACTGTCCAGCGGCAACTTGCGGTTGGTAGTTTCGATTGCCAAGAAGTATCGTAACCGCGGAATGAGCTTCCTGGATCTGATTCAAGAAGGCAACACTGGCTTAATGCGAGCCGTAGATAAATACGAGTATCGACGCGGATTCAAGTTCTCCACCTACGCGACATGGTGGATCCGCCAAGCAATCACGCGCGCCATCGCCGATCAAGCGAGAACCATTCGCATTCCTGTTCACATGATCGATGTGCTCAGCAAGCTTCGCAACATTCAGAAACGGCTGACGCAAGAACTGAAGCGAGAGCCAAGCATGTACGAGATTGCCGAGGTCGCAGAACTCTCGATCGAGGAAGTCCAGCGAGTTATGGATATCGGCCGAAGCCCAATCAGCCTGGACCGTCCAGTCGGCGAAGGGGAAGACAACGCATTCGGTGAATTCATCGAAGACCCTTCCAGCGACAGCCCTGTTCGCAACGCCAGCAACGGCGTTCTGCGAGACCGAATCGATTCGCTCTTGAAGACGCTTACTTACCGCGAACGCGAGATCATTCGACTGCGATATGGTCTGACCGACGGATATTCGTATACGTTAGAAGAGGTTGGACGCATCTTCAAGGTAACTCGAGAACGTGTGCGGCAGATCGAAGCCAAGGCGGTTGCCAAGCTTCAAAACCCCGTTCGAGCGCAAATGCTAGAGGGATTCTTGAAGCAGGTTGCTTAAGCCGAATCCGGTCGCGTTGACGAGCCACCCGTTTGGCTCCCACAAAAAGATGGATGCATACCCAATGCGTCCATCTGAGGTTGGCCCGGAGCATTCCAGCTGACGCTTTATCCCGCACAAGCAAAACTATGTTTGGCATTCTGAATCTCAATAAACCGTCCGGGCCAACCAGCCGAGCCTGCGTAAGTGCGATCGAAAAGCTGGTCCGACCTCTGAAGGCCGGACACGCAGGAACATTGGACCCCATCGCAAACGGAGTCTTGTTGGTGCTGGTTGGGCAGGCCGTTCGGCTAACGGACGCTATCCATACGTTGCCGAAAGAATACGTAGGTCGATTTCAGCTCGGGGTAACCAGTGAATCCGCCGATACCGAGTCCGAGCTTATTCCGCTCGTCGGGGCAGCTACTTTGACCCGTGAGTGTATCGAGCGAATACTTCCCAAATACACCGGCCATATCGAACAGACCCCGCCTAAATTCTCCGCCATTTGGATCGATGGAAAACGTGCGCACGAACTCGCACGCGAGGGCAAGTCGTTTGAAATCCCCAGCCGGAAAGTGCACATCCAAGAGATCGAACTGACCGACTTCGACGGCAACAGTTTCGAGCTTCGAATCCGCTGCGGTACAGGTACTTATGTCCGATCCCTTGGTCGAGACATCGCCTTGGAGCTTAGGTCGGACGCCGTGATGACTCATCTTACCAGGACTGCGATCGGCCCGTTCTCGATCCAGCAAAGTTGCTCCTTGGAAGCGTTGACCGATTTGGTAGCGGTCGAAAAGGAACTCGCTCCACCAAGACGAGGAGTCCAACATTGGCCGCAAGCAACGCCCAGCGAAGAAGTATTGCTGAAACTGGAACAGGGCAAATCGGTCATGCAAGAGGAACTAGAAGCAACCACCCCCTTGATAGAAGACTATGCCGCCGTTGTCGATACGGCTGGACGCCTGCGGGCGCTTATCAAAAAAATCGGCCCGCAACTTTGGCGGGCCGATAAATGTTTTCTGCTATCGATGCAGTGACTGCTCGATCAAGTGACTACTCGTCGTCTTTCAGCTTGATTCGTTCTGCCGGCTTTTTTGCGGCCGTTTCGGTTGGCGCTGCTGAGCCACCATCGGCTGGTCCGATTGAAAGCCCCTCTTCCTTGGCCGCTTCGGGCTCGGGCTTATCGTTCTTAGGATCTTTCTTGGGACTGGGCAATTCTGCTTCTTCCGCAACAGCTGGCTTTTTCGACGTCACGTCGCCAGATCCACTGGTGGCGGGTGTTGAAGTCCCCGAAGCTTGGCTTGCTGTTCCTTGATTCGATCCGCCTGCCGTGACCACTCCGCCATCCACAATCGGTACGCTTGCCGGGCCGATGACGGTCCCATCTGGATAAATGGGCACTCGCGTTGTATAAGTTCGTGCAACTGTTTTCATTTCGGTATAGGGAACCGATCGAGCGATTCTTTCGGGTACTTGGACCTTTTGTACAATCCGCTCCATGATGGGCGTTTTGATGACTACATCTTCAGTAACCACTTCCGACTTGTAGGTCGTGTATTGAGTCGAAACAGGACGAACATGAGTCTCCGATTCGTATTCGATACGTTCGCGAGCGACCTTGCGAGTCACTGGTTTCTGGACCGTATGAGGGACCATGACCTTCTCTTGGACCGCTTCCATCCGTTGTGTTTGGACAGGAACTTGCTGAGTAACAACCTGGTTTTCCATTCGAGTTGTTGTGATCGGCACTTGCTGCTGAATCATCTCGGTCTGCATGCGCGTGGAGGTGACGGGTACCTGCTGAGTCATCACTTGGCTTTCCATCCGAGTTGTCGTGATGGGTACCTGCTGCTGAACCATTTCCGTTTGAAGTCGTGTTGATGTCATAGGAATCTGCTGACTAATCGTCTGCGGAACATAACTCAACTGGGGAACAGCAACTTGCTGATAGTTAGGCTGGTACTGTATTTGAGCAAAGGATTGCGCCGGGGCTTGATAAGGAACCCAGCCAAGTCCACCGCGTTGGTAGTTTGGCATGCCTGCTGGATTGACTCCATAACCCGCTTGCTGCCATCGCAGATGGTAACGAACATCGCCGGGCTTCACATACTGCTGAGCCACATAACCGCCTGCATCCACGGTCGCGGGTTGGTAAGTGGTCACCGGTTGCAGAGCGGTATAATTCTGAGTCTGCATGAACGTCTCTGTGACTGGACGTTGCACTGCATAGTTTTGAGTTTGCATGACGGTTTCCGTCACGGGACGCTGAACCACTTGCTGTTGCTGCTGCATGGTGGTTTCAGTGACAGGTCGCTGAACCATGTAGTTTTGTGTTTGGTAGACCGTCTCCGTCACCGGCTTTTGCACCACGACTTGCTGGGTTTGCATCTGGGTTTCGATGACGGGCTTCAGCGTGGTTACGGTTTGCTCCACCTGGGACGTTTCGTTCACGTAGGTGGTTTCGTCGACGTAGTCCGTTTTCACCACCGGCTTGTAAACCGTGTAGGTTTCGTTGCGAGTGCTGGTTTCGGTAACGGGTTTTCGAACGGTGTACTGCCGCTTCTCAACACGTTCTTGCACCGCGGGTCGATACGTGACGATCTCCTTTTCGACCATCCGCTCTTCGTACTCGATTCGCATGCTGGTCACGGGGACCTGCTCCAGCACTGTCTCGTTCTGAAGTCGATACGAAGTAACAGGTCCGCATGTCTCGCACTGAGCGATAGCAAATTGGCCAGCCACCATCGTTGAACCAGCGATCGACAACGCTCCTCGGAGAACGAGCTGAAATGCTTGTCGTTTGCGATTTCTTGAGTCCATAACGCCATAACCTTTAGGAAAATCTGAAAGAAGTGCTCTAATTGTTGTTTACGCTGACAACTCTTTCAAATAAGAAACCAAATCATATCGAAGAAAATCACCCTTAAGCGCTTATCTTGTCGGTCTTTAGGGAAACATCTTTTTTTGAGACCTTAACGGCAACTTGGGACTCGTCAAATCCTGCGAATTCCCTACAACCACTACAAACTCTCTGAGCTACCAACCTAACCGTCCCATTCCCCCCAAACTATCAACCCAGTATCCAATGCCTTCACCCGAGCTTTCTTGCCAGATCGAGCCCCAAGCATGGAGCCAATTCACGTCGGAAGGCGGGGCGATTTTGGTCGTTGGTCATGGGACTCGCAATCCATCGGGTGCGGTCCAGCTGCACGACTTGGTTTCCCAAATGCAATCCAAAGTACCCTCTGCGGTTATAGTGGGCTGCTTCCTGGAACTGGCGGAACCGTCGATTGAAAAAGCGATCGAGCGTCTTCGGGAACAGTCGATTCGGAAAATTCTGGTCGTACCAGTTTTGCTCTTCACGGCAGCTCATGCCAAGGAAGATATCCCTGACGCGGTGGCGGCTGCAGCATTACCCGCTGGGATCGAGATACTTGGCCAAACCACGTCGCTTGGAACTCATCCTAGCGTTCTGGATCTTTCGTGCCGGCGTTACCAAGAAGTAACCGATCTGCAAAAAATGCTGACATGCCCTGCCGGTGCGTGCGCGCGAGTCCAATGCTCATCCGGGCACTGCGAGGGGCAGGGTGTTTCGATGGGACGAACTGGACTAGCCATGGTCGGTCGGGGGACCAGCGAACAAGCAGCACTGGATCATATGCGGCGATTAACGGAACTTCGAGTTTCCGATGGGAGCACATCCGTGGTCGTGCACGAAACTGGATTCTTTGCAGGCGGCAAGCCGAATGTCGATGCGTTGCTCGACCTTGCTGCCGGCTGGGACTGCGACACCGTGATTGTCCAGGCACATCTACTATTTGAAGGAGACCTCATTGAACAATTGCGGAACAAAGTACTGAACCGAAGAGATTCCTGTCCCGGCAAGCAATGGTTTGTTTCGCGAACTCTTGGTGCTGATCCAATGCTTGCGAATGTCTTTCTTGATTTAGCCAAGGAAGCTTTGTTTCGCAATGAGGTTTCCGATCGAACCGATGATTAACCGCATCGACACGATTGATTCAATGCGAAAGCGGGCCTTGTGCCCTGACTTCGCAAAAGGTTTGGTGCGTTAACTCGCAAACTTCACCTTACGAACGCAACTGGGGTTGGTCGATGAAATGATTAGCACGCCAAGCCTATTGCGACACTCGGGACAAGTCTTCCCAAGGAAACATCGGAACACGGCGATGGCGAAAGGTCAATTGTGTTAAATCCGCCGTGGTCGCACCGTTGGTATTCACACGGATCAGCTTTCCACAATAAGGAGCGTACGCGGCAACCGGTGCGTGTACTCCCTTGATGACGATTGCCTCAAAATCTCTTGGCTCAAGATTTTGGCTAAGAACCTGTTGAATGCTCATCGGTCCGACTCGATGCGTGGTCGCAATGACGGTGAGCCCATTCTCGCCCTCCAAGACCGCCGTTGGGCCTTGATCGAAGACCGAGTAACCTCCATGTGTCGCTCCTTTTTCGACAAATCGTCCATCGCTCAAGTGCTTGACCAAAAAAGATCCTAAGATCGGCGGTCCATGAAGCGATGGCGAATTTTTTCCCCCGATGGAAAGTGAAATCGTGCAGCCGACACCAGCTTGTATGCTTTGCACAACGCACTCTTCATCGGCGATCACTGTTAAGATTTTGCCTTTTCCGTCTAGCATCCACTGATGTACAACCGAAGTACCGTCCCCCGGGCTACCTCCGCCAACGTTGTCACCCATGTCCAGCAAGCCAACTGGTTTGCTGGAATCGCACCTGCGAAATGCGATCGCTCGCTCAACGGCTTGCGGCAATTCGATCAGTTCCCCAACAAAGCTATGTCGATCCTCGTACCATGCTTGCGAGATTGCTAGGGCGGCTTCCTTGGCAATCGACAAATCGTTTTCAGCCACCGCCACAACACTTGCCCCCATTTCGTGCACATCAGCGTACGGGAATCCGAAGACGCATGAGATATCGATCAGTCCTGGTGTGGATGCCGCAAGCCGTGCGGCTTGGTCCATGAGTTTGCGGCACTGCGGCTCCGCGGTCGCTTGCCGTTCGATGTTCACACATAACGGTAGCTGTGCTAGGTATTGCTTGGGATGGATTTCAGCGCGTAGTGTTCGAATAAGAGTCTTGCCCGCGATCATCCCCTGTTCATGCTGATCTAAGTGCGGGTTCGTGCGATACCCAAAAAGAGCATTCGTCGCATCAGTCATCTTTGCAGACACGTTCGCGTGCAAATCGAAGGTTCCAATCATGGGGACTCCGGGACCTACTTTGCTTCGAACCATTTCAAGCCAAACACCGTCCGCGTCCGCAGCATTCTCGGCAACGGTAGCACCATGTGGAGCTACCAGCAAGCCATCGTACGGACCATATCGATCGATAGCGCTCGCGAGAAGTCGCATCAATTCATTCCAAGTCGACGCATCGATTGAGCCGTAAGGCATAGCCCGAGCGGCAAAGACACCGACCAACTGCAAGCCCATTTCCTGCTCGATTGAATCGATGAAGCCACCCACTTCATGCTGGCTTCCGCGAAAATAGCTTAGTACCTCTTCCCCTTCGACCAAAACGTTGGTTTTAAAATGCTGCAGGGTTGTCGGTGAGGGAAGGAAAGTATTGCTTTCATGAAGCAATACAATAATGCCAATTCGTTTCATAAGGCGCGATCACTTTTTCAGGGCAAACGGTCATAGCGAACAAGTCTTGCCATCATCATACCGAAGGAATGACGTCGGGTACAAACGATTCCCCAGGGGCAACTTGAACTACGGGCGATCGACGTGTCACCAGGGCCGTGTGGATACGCTCCTCGTCGCTTTGTGCTTCGCTTGCAATCGGTTTAAGCACCGATGCAAATTGCGAAGAGCTTTGACAGCTTCGGTATCATTCTTAATCCGCTCCGATTTCCCTGTGTCCGGAAAGAACAAATCCAGGTGCTTGTTGGCAACATCTACTCCTACATAAACCTTCGATTCCAGAATACTCATTTCATCCCTTCCTAGTAATATTCGAGCTGACCCACAGGACGCTCCTGCAACGGTTCGGGTCGAAAAGAGAACACACTGCGAGTAAGCTACTCGACGATCTTCAGCGCCACGAGTACACGGTCTACAGTGCGCTGGGAACGTACAAAGTTCTGTGAAAAAGCTTAGCCGTACTGTTCCTCTGAGGGTAGATATCGGAGATACTACGAGTACGAATGCTCGTCAAATCGAACTGCCCATTTCAGGTAGTTTTCAGGTTGCCGCTCGCCTAATAGGAATAAGTGTTTGGAAAAGCTTGATATGAATCCACTTTAGCAAGTTGGGTAGCGCATTAGGTTATCTTTTCTTGAAAGCAACGACCAGATTGCCTCAACTGGTCCCCGGTGATTTCGGCGGAACCACAGTACCGTCAGTGGGATCGCAATCGCAAGGTAGCTCGTAAATGCTCCAAGCCCAATTGCAACGGACCAGTCGTCATTTCCGAGAAGAGCTGCAAGTGGCACATAGACAAAACACAAATGTGAAAAATAGTGCGTCAAGGAAGTCCGTCCCAGCAGGCCGAGCCAACGAAACGGTGCACGCGATTCAGTCTGTCGCGGCGCGCCCCACAGCCAAGAGGCACCGGAAACAATAACGAGAGCACTGCTGCCAGCCGTCAGTAAAAAAGGAAC
>JBIKLJ010000246.1:0-6807 GCA_044359895.1 Pirellula sp. | reverse complement strand
CAACCGACACCGGGGCGGTGCGTAGCAATCAGTCAACGGCCGCGAACTCGGCTCCAGTAACCAACATTTACGACGTGAACCGGGATGGTCGAGTCAATGCTACGGATACGGGTCTAGTACGCTCGAATCAGCAAACTGCCGGTATCGTTGCCCCGATTACGATACCTGGTCCGTTGCCTCCATCGGCTCCAGCTGGATTCAGATTCGCAACGCCGCCTACGACAGGTACACCGACACCGGTTGTTTCGACCGGCAAGGTTGGCACAGTGGGATTGGGTGACGCAGCAGCTACTGGCATGGAAGAAGATCGCGATTCGGTCGCGATGCCAGCTTCAGCAACAAGTCTTGATCTTGCATCAGGTTCGACCAGTACGAGCGAGAAACGAGACGAGGTAGTGGTTCCGTCGAGCACGACTTCTTCCTCCTCCAAGAGCGAAGTCGATTCGAAGCTCCAAAGCTTGGATGAGTACTTCGCGTCGATTTGGAAGAGCGTTTAACAAGGCCCAACCAAGGACGGTTTGTTGGTCGATTAGATAGGCTTTCTAGTCAGCTTTTTCCATCTCCGCAATGCGGGGATGGGAAGCTGCGGTAGGCCTTTTAGTTTTACAAGTTCCGTAAGTGACTTGTTTGTTGCGATGGGTTTGGATGAATTTGTGTGGTTGTGCAATGAAATCGTCGACGCGAGAACTCATGTAAGTCATGGCACTAAGTGCCGAGCCTTAGAACATTCATCGAATGATAACCGCTTCTTAACGTAGATTTTTTTTCCTTTTGTACAGTGCGTCAGTGCACAGGACTGGATGAAACGTCATTCGGTTGAGCTATGGATCGAAGATAGTTTTCTGGAAGGTGTTTGGAATGGTTCGTGTTCGAAAAGCATTTACGCTGGTCGAGTTACTTGTAGTTATCGCGATCATTGGAATTTTGGTTGGATTGTTATTGCCGGCGGTTCAAGCGGCTCGCGAGGCTGCGAGGCGAATGAGCTGCAGCAACAATATGCGACAGATTTCGCTTGGTTTGTTGAATTACGAGAGCGCATTTAAAGTTTTGCCTTCTGGCTGGAACACCCATGGCACATTTTGGTCCGCAGCCATTTTGCCTCAGATCGAGCAAAACAGTCTTTATCAAACGCTCGTTTTCACCGATGCTGCTAATTGGGATATTGTTGGCAGTCCCAACTACAAAGCCTGCCAAACTCAAATTTCGACCTACCGCTGTCCAAGTGGTATTTACTTGAATCCGGCAGCCTACAACGGCATTGAGAATCGTTCGCCCGTGAGCTACCGAGCGAATGGTGGAAACCGAGTCAGCTCGGACGATGCTTCTACCCGTACTATCGCAGGTACGCAGTCGTTCGAAGAAGTCAACTTGAATGGGGTGATGCACGGTTGCAGCCGTGTACGGTTGGCCGACATCATTGACGGATTATCACGAACGGTTCTTATTGGCGAATCGCGTACCGATCCTGACTTTGGAAAAGATGGGCAGGGCATGGATTGGTGGGGGATTGGCGGTCCGCAGGTGGATCCTTGTCGATGTGATGGCGGCACTGGCGGAACGGAATTTACCGAGGCAGCAGGAAGCATGCTGATGCAGCCCAATGTGGCGGTTCTGAAGCCAGCAACAAACGGATATTTGATGGAAGTTGCCTTTGGCAGCTTTCACCAAGGTGGAACGATGTTTGGGAAGGCTGATGGATCCGTTACCTTCGTAAGTGACTCGATCGACATAGTCATTTACCGCGCAACTGGCTCACGCAACGGAGGCGAAACCGGTGATTTTGAATAAATTTAGAAAAGGTCAAATCGGATTTGAATCTGAATCTAGTCAATCCTTCGCAGCTTCGATTTTGTTGCTGTTCGCTTGCTGCATGTTGCTATTCGCATCAGGTTGCAGTCCAACGTCGTCGCCTGATTACTCGGAGCTGGGGTTAGTCGATATCAGCGGACGGGTTCTGCTGGACGGACAAGCAATGCCCAATGTTGAAGTGAGGCTGGTTACAGCAGAAGACGGAATTTATTCCTACGGCGTGTCCGATGACAGCGGTCGCTATTCATTGATGTTCGATTCAAGAACACGTGGAATCATTCCAGGCAAAAAGCAAGTGGTCGTTGTCAACGCCTCGGCCAAAGCGGAAGGCGGTTCGATGAACGAAGAGGAAGCAGAAGAGACCGAGGGAGCGCCCAAGAAAAAAGGTGACAGTCGAATTCCCAAATGTTACGGTCGGGATTCAAAGTACATCGTCGAAGTGGTTGGAACAAGCAACGCTTTCGATATCGAACTCAAAACAGATTGCAGCAACAGTCGCTGAGTCGATAGAGTTGTTATTGATTTCCCCTTAACAAGCTGAGTCTAGCTTCAGTAGCAGGTTCATGTGATGCGCCACCACGCAAATCGTGCCAAGGGAAAAGTCCTAACCAGTAAGTTACTGGTTCCTTCTTGGTTGAAAGCGAATCGCATGCCTCAAGTATTTCTTTGGTAAACCTTTCGAAACGAAAGAACACAAATACAAGTAGGCTGCGACCAATCCTCACAACAACAAAGCATGAAATTGGCCAAGTATTAACAAAGCAAGAACACCATGTTCGTTGTCGGAGCATTTGTTATTATCGCATCAATCGATTCATCATCCACAGGGTAAATTCGTGATCAGAAGTTTAAAGTCAGTTTTGGGTTGGTCCTCTCTTCAGCCACGTGAACAAAGCAGAGCTTTGAATATTGAGAAGGCCCGGAAAAGAACCATGGCACGCCGAGCGTTGAGACTTGAAAGTCTTGAATCGCGTCGTGTTCTAGCAGGTGTGATCCTCAATGAAGTGATCGTCAATCCCCCTGGCTCGGATGGGCCATTTGAGTATGTCGAAGTCAAAGGCATTCCAGGAGCGACGATTCCTAACGGTACCTTCTTTGTGTCGATCGAAGGTGATTCTGGCGCGGTAGGAATGGCGGATATTGTGATTGACCTAAGTGGTCAAACCATGGGTTCTAATGGATTGTTGGTTATCAAGGCGGACGTCGGCGGGTACACCATTCCTGCCGAGACTACAGTTATCACTGACGAAATTTTTAAGCCTTCTGCGGGTATACTCGAGAATGGTACCAACACCTTTGCTTTGATCTTTAGCCCCAATAGTACCATTACTCAAGGAACCGATTTGGAGACAACCGCAGATAATGTTTTGGATTTGCCTAGCGGCGCATCGGTAATCGATAGCGTGGGTTGGACCGATGGCGGTGCAGGTGATGTTGTGTTTGGTGCTGCGGTATTATCGCAATTCACAGGACCACCGGATGCTGCGACTCGATTCCTTCATGACAATCGAACCAATACAGAAGGTGGTTGGTATTGGGGTGATTTAGCAGGAACCACCGCCAGCCCAACTTATGCGACGAACGCTAACAATCGCAGCGCGAACTTTCCTTCTGGCGGGCAAGTCACTCCCGGCCAGCTTAACGTCCCTGGTGGTCCAAACAACGCACCTATTGCCGTTGCAGACTTTTACAACGCTGAGCCCAATTTATTTTTTACAACCAACGCTGGTTCGGGCGTTCTCGGAAACGATTCCGATCCAGACGGGGTCAATTCGTTGCTTTCGGTCGTTCTGATTACATCACCATCCAATGCGACAAGTTTTGTCATGAACCTAGATGGTTCATTCAGCTACCTCAACAATGGCACTCTTGGTACGGACTCCTTCACCTACCAAGCAACGGACCTGAACCTATTCAGCAGCATCGTTACGGTCACCATCGAGGTGGCAGTAAGCACCAACGCAGCGCCCGTGATCACCACCCCAACGGGTCCGATCGGTCATATCGAAAACGGTCCTGCTTCTGTTATCGCTAGTACTGCAACCATTGTGGATTCAGATTCGGCAAACTTTGCTGGCGGCTCGCTTGAAGTGACCATTATCAGCAATCTGGAATCAACCGACTTGTTGGAAGTTCGCAACGAAGGTGTTGGTTCCGGTCAAGTGTCTGTGAACGGGGCGAACGTTTCGTACGAAGGCAATGTCATTGGAATTCTAACCGGTGGCGGTAATGCCACTCCACTACGCATCGACTTGAATTCGGCTGCAACCCCACTGTCGACTCAAGCGTTGATGAGAAACATTACCTTCCGCACTCTTTCCGATGCTCCGAGCAATCTTGACCGTGTTGTTCAATTCGTAGTGACGGATGGCGATGGCGGCCCTGAGTTTGGTATCAGTAACGCAGCGTCAACAACCGTAACGGTTGCCTCTTCCAACGATGATCCATCGATTGCCTCGACTCGATCGAATGTCTTCTATGTTGCGAGTGGTCCAGCTGTGACCTTAGATGGGTTGCTTGGTCTTACCGATGTTGATTTGTTGAATTTCGAAGCTGGTGTTCTAACAGCTGCGATATCCAATGGACTCGAATTGGGTGATTCCTTATTGATCCGAAGTTCGGGAACGGGGCCTGAACAAATTAGCGTCGTTGGGGATGTGGTCAGCTTTGAAGGCAACGCCATCGGAACTGTATCGGGTGGCACAAATGGCTCGCCTTTACTGATAACGTTCAATGCAACAGCGAACATCGCGGCCGTTCAAGCTGCCGCCCGGGCTGTGGCTTTCTCAACGCCCAGCACCCGATTAGCGACCGTAGCACGAACGATTAGCCTATCGTTAACCGACGGTGATGGCGGAACAAGCAATACATTGGCTTATTCGATCGTCCAATCCCAAACCCGACGCTTTGGATTTCAGGAAGGGGTCGACAATGGTCAAGGATCTTATGTTGGCGCTGCGGATATCCAGCTTTCTGAAAGTCAGCCTGACACACCGCTTCCTGCTGGCGGCAACCCGGCAACAGAAGGTTTGTTGGTCGACTTTGACGGAGGCACTGCGAATTCCCAAGTCTTGCTTCGATTCGATGATGTTTTCGGAACGGGTGCAGGACAAATTCCAGTGGGTTCGACCATCGTTTCGGCTCGTCTGGTCGTAGCAACCTTGAACGGCGGTGACGGCGGAACACTTCATCGAATGCTGACCAGTTGGGACGCAAACACAGAAACTTGGAATTCATTTGGCAATGGGGTAGCTCCTAGAAACACCACGCCTGCGGTTCAAGCCGACAATATCGAGGCACGTGCTGCTTTCGAATCCCAAATAGGAAACGCCGCTGGAAACAGCGACCCCTCTGCAATCCCAACCATCATCGGCGTGACGGCAGATGTCCAGGCTTGGGCCAATGGCTCAGCCAATTTCGGTTGGATGATGCAAGGCTGGACGGGACGCGCAGATGGTTGGGCGTTCATGGCTTCCGAATCGACAGACCCATCCTTACGTCCAAGATTGGAAGTAGAATGGCTGCCTGCTGGTATTTCTAGCTCTTCATTCCGCCAAGGCGAGAACGGTTATACGGGTAGCGTAGATGTCGCTTTGCAGGAAGCCACCCCTACGGTAAATGCATCTACCGGTATCACACTCAACATCGATTACAATGACGTGGGTGCCACTAACAATTCGCAAGTTCTAATACGATTTGACAACATCTTAGGTGCCAACGCAGGTCAAATCCCTGCTGGTGCATTGGTGCACTCGGCGGCTCTTATGTTGGCAGCCACGGGCGCTAATGCTCAAGGGGACGGTGGAACCTTCCATGCATTGCTTCAACCTTTCGATGCAACCACAGTAACGTGGGATACCTTTGGCCTAGGTGCGCCGGGCGTGGGTGGCGGTGTGACCCCTGATGGAATCGAAGCCAACATTACACCCTCCGCAACTGCGGGCAATGCATCGCTGAATCCGAATGCAGAAGCGGGATTCAATGCCTACGATATCACCAGCGATGTTCAAGCTTGGACCAACGGGTCTTTGGCAAACAACGGGTTGGCAATTCTACCGTGGACCAACGGTTCTGATGGCTGGGTTTTTGCTTCTTCTGAAAATACGACCATTACTAGTCGGCCACAATTGCGAGTCTTCTTTACACCAGTTGGGGCTACCGTTTCTCCGACAAGCGGGCTTGTAACGACCGAAGCAGGCGGAACCGCCAGCTTCTCGTTGGTTTTGAATACCCCACCCACAGCCGAAGTTACGATTGGTTTGACTTCAAGTAACCCAAATGAAGGAACCCCTTCCGTCTCTTCAATCACCTTCACCCCGACAAACTGGGATATACCCCAAATCGTCACGGTGACAGGAGTAAGTGATGGCGTTACCGATGGCGATATTGCCTACCAGATCTTAACAGGGGCGGCACTCAGTTCCGATGCCAATTACTCTGGACTCGACTTTGCAGACGTGGATCTCATCAACAATGACGTAACTACTCTTGCGAATCCAGCGGTGAGCATTACTTCAGGCAATGCCGTCTATAACAACGCTGCGTACGTTCCTTCCGCTTCGATCACTGGCAACAACGAACCGCTACCAACCCTATCGTTTGTGTTCTACAGCGATGCGGAGGGAACATCCGAGATCGACGCTCCAGAGAATGTTGGTACCTATTTCGTCCGAGCACGCTCGGCGGCTAACGCGGGTAACAACGCTGCTGAATCCGCCATCGCTACCTTTAGCATCACCCCGTTTGCACTCACAGCCAACGCAACGGCTCCGAGCAAGGTTTACGATACGTTTATCAGTTCGGCTGTGACCATCGATTTGGTCGGTGTGTTCTCGGGTGACGTGGTGTCTGGTACTGCAACTGGATCATTTGCTGATAAGAACGTCGGAACGGGCAAAGCCGTGACCGTTGGTACGGTCACGTTGTCGGGTACTGACTTTGCCAACTACTCGGTCGGCTCCGCTGCGAACACGACCGCGGACATTACTCCAGTTCTTC
>JBIKLJ010000071.1:0-22566 GCA_044359895.1 Pirellula sp. | reverse complement strand
GCCTGTCTGCAACCCTTGGAAATCTCGCGCAGGCCCGTGACTCCTTAACCGGCTCTCACCCAACTCAGGACGTTCAGATCATCGAAGGCGATAAGAAAAAGCGAATGCGTTTGGATTCGTTGATCCCTAAAAAAATGGACCGTTTTCCCTGGTCTGGACACATTGGCACCCAAATGGTGCCTCAAGTTGCCTCCTTGATCGACCAGGTGGCGAGCACTCTCGTCTTCGCCAATACTCGCTCGCAAACGGAGATTTGGTATCAGCATTTGCTGAAGCATCGACCAGACTGGGCGGGACAGATCGCAGTCCATCACGGATCCTTGGATATCAGTGTCCGCGATTGGGTTGAGCAAGGATTGAAAAACGGAAAACTGCGAGCGGTTGTTTGCACAAGTAGCTTGGATCTGGGAGTCGACTTTTCTGCCGTCGATCAGGTGATCCAAATTGGAAGCCCCAAAGGTTCCGCTCGGCTTCTGCAACGTGCGGGCCGGAGCGGCCATCAACCGGGGGCTGAAAGTCGACTGACTTTTGTTCCTACCAATGCGATCGAGCTTGTGGAAATGGCAGCAGCCAAAGCCGCTATTCAAAAAGGTGACTTAGAAGCGCGCCTGCTGCTGAAGAAACCCCTAGACGTATTGGCACAGCATGTTGTTACTGTCGCAATCGGCGGTGGCTTTCATTCGAATGAATTGCTGCAGGAAGTACGGTCCACCCTGGTCTTCCAATCACTGACTCAGGAAGAGTGGCAATGGGTCCTAGATTTCGTGGTTCAAGGTGGTAGCTCCTTGGGTGCTTACCCCGAATTCCATCGTGTTGAAAACAAAGGGGACCATTATCACGTTTCGGTACGGAAGATTATCACTTTACACCGAATGAACATCGGGACCATCGTTTCCGATGCTTCCATGAAAGTAAAGTATATGAAGGGCAACACCCTTGGAACCGTCGAAGAGAGCTTTGTATCCAAGCTCAAGCCAGGAGACCGTTTTTTGTTCGCGGGTAAGCTTGTCGAACTGGTTCTTATTCGAGACAACACGGCTTACGTGAAGCGGTCCAAAGGAGCTCCGGATGCAGTCCCTCGATGGATGGGCGGCCGCATGCCATTGTCAACTGAATTGAGCCAAGCCCTTCGCTTCAAAATCCAAGAGGCCTCCGAAGGGCAGTTTTTAGGCCCCGAAATGAAATCGCTGCAAGGTTTGTTCGACCTGCAAGCCAAATGGAGCGCGTTACCACGGACGAACGAACTTTTGATCGAGTTGATCAAGGATCGCTCTGGTTACCAAGCGTTTTTGTTTCCGTTTGACGGCCGATTGGTACACGAGGGGCTTGCGGCATTGCTGGCTTTCCGTCTGTCGAAAATCCAAAAAACCACTTTTAGTATGGCATGCAACGACCACGGAATTGTATTGCAGTCTCCTCATGAAATACCAATCGAAAAGGGGATTGCTAACGGGTTGTTTACAACCGAAGGGCTTCAAGAAGATATCCAACAAAGCTTGAATTCGACGGAAATGGCCAAGCGACAGTTTCGCCATATCGCACGCATCGCTGGTTTGATTCAATCGGGTTTGCCTGGGCAACGGAAAAGCACCAACCATATTCAGGCGAGCAGCAATCTGTTCTTCGATGTTTTTACCGAGTACGATCCATCCAACTTGCTTCTAGATCAATGTCGCCGCGAAGTGCTGGAACAACAGATGGAAGTGAATCGATTGCGAGATTCCGTCGACCGAATGGAACAGTCTCGCATGTTGATCATGCGACCGCCCAAGGTGACGCCGCTTGCATTTTCATTGATGGTAGACAAACTTAGGGAGCGATTAAGCAGTGAGACACTTGGCGAGCGAGTGGCTCGTATGCAATCCGAACTCGAGAAAGCCGCGACGGAGATCAATTAAAGGCATATGTCACCGTTGACGGTATCCATTGAAGGCATCGAATTGCGTTTCCTGGCTCAACGTGGCCTCTATTGGCCAGAACAAGAAACACTTTTCATTGCGGACACTCATTTTGGAAAAGAAGCAACCTTTCGTAGCGCAGGAATTGCAGCGCCGCGAGGCTGTACCGGAGGGACGCTTGCCTCCATTTCAAACATGTTACGAGAATGCCACGCGTCGCGTTTGGTTTTGTTGGGAGACATGTTTCATGCAAGGACCTCCATTTCGGAAGATATTCGAAACTCCCTGGATACCTTCTTTGCGGATCATTCGGAATTGAAATTCTCTTTGGTTTTGGGGAATCACGATCGTCACATCAAGCGGCTTCCATCGCATTGGCCAATTGAGATTTTGGAGACTGGAACTAGACTCGGAAGACTTTCCATTTCGCATCTTCCTCAAGCACCAGTACCAGGCTCGGACTTACTTCTGTGCGGGCACCTTCATCCTGCCTATCGCCTTGTTTCTCGGTTCGATTCCATTGGCAAGCTATCTTGTTTTTGGTTATCACAACGCCAACTAGTCTTACCCGCGATCGGGGAGTTTACTGGGACGGAAGTGATCAAGCCACAGAAATCCGATCGCACATGGGTGATAGCAGACGGACAAATCATCGAAATCAGGCAACCCAAACCTTGAAACGTTTCAAGGCTTGGTAGTACCGTTTTTATGATCTCCAGACCAATGTCCAGCAGTTTCGCAATTTCCTCATAAAGTACCCATCCACTTGCCTGATCTCCAGAACCTCGCGATCGATCTGGTTCAACCCGTGTTAACTTTTTTCTCCTACCGGGCCTTCAATCGGTCTGGACGGCCGGCCTAGAAAAATCAGCCCCAAGTCGTCCTCTGAATCCTTCCGGCTTCTGATCGGATGGAGTTGAAACGCAGCAAATAGACCGGACTTTAGCCCTCTCTATCGGGCGTGTTTTCGTTGCGATCGTTAGTTTTTACCTAAATCCTACTAATTCGCTCTAATAAAATGAGACCTAGGGGGTCTTCTCTTTAGGAACCCATCAATCGGCTGGTATGAAACTGGATTGGGAGAAACGCAGCGTGAAAAAGCCATGGTGAAATCGATTCCAGACCTCCATTTGAACAAAGTACCGGAAACGGGGCCGCTGACGGTACGGACTTTGTTCGAGAACGAGGAATCGAATTTGCTGCGATTTGCTTTTTCGCTCACGGGCCGCCGGGCTGTCGCGGAGGAAATTGTGCAAGACGTTTTCTTGCAGCTTCATGCGAAATGGGACGAGGTCAAAGAGCCGCGAGCTTGGCTGTTCCGCTGTGTCCGCAATCGAGCGTTTCATCATTTGCGCAAAAGCAAACGTGAGACGCTCGGAATCGACAACGATGGAAGCCTGGGTGCCGAAACTTGCGAGGATCCAGCCGACGATCTTGTATCGCGTATGGAAACCGTCGCGGAACTGAAACAACTGATTCACCAACTACCGGAGAAAGATCGCCGGCTTGTGCAACTGAAATACTACGAAGATCTCAAGTACCGCGATATCAGCCAACGAACGGGGCTGACGATCAGCAACGTCGGCTTTCGACTGCATCAGGTTTTAAAGAAGCTTGCGGCAGGGCTATTGCTTGGAGGAGTAGAAAACGAATCATGAACCAAGAACTCAATAACAACCTACCCATCGATGCCGAAGTGCAAGTTCGTTTAATGAACTTGCTGATGGGCGAGGCTTCGGACTTCGAACAAGATCAATTGCAGTTGATGATGGAACAGCATGCAAATGTTGCCGCCTACTATCAACACTTGCAGCACTTACACGGTTTGTTGTGCGAGGTTGCTGTCGATGAATTTTCGGCCCAAAACGATGTTCCGGAATCAAGGGATGCATGGCGGTTGTCGACCGATCGTCGCAATCAATTGCTGGCGGTCTTCGACGGTCAGGAACATAACGCATCCGGGAAAGTAGTTGTTCTTGCAGCACCAACCAAAAAGGCTCAGCGTTCTCTTCTGTCCCGTTGGTCAACCGTGGGAATCTTGGCTGCGGCAGCCAGCCTGCTGGTTAGTTTTATGCTTCTTCCTATGACTCAATCGTATCGCAGCGTAGCGACAAACTTTGCAACGAGCAAAAGCAGCCAGGATGCTTCAGCAGGTACGCCTCAAGGCTATTTCAATGAAAGGCCCATGGCTGCCGCAGCCGGAAATGTCATGAAGCAAGAAGTCGCCGAGAGTGTAGCTAGTCCAGCATACGGCCGAGCTGAACCAGCAGATAAGGATCGTTTTTTCCGTGGCAGAGCTAAACCAGGTCAGCCTTCAGTGCAGTCGGCAAGTCCGTCTCAAGGGGTCATGCCACCACCATCCGTGAGTGCACCTGGAAGGGCACCGGTAGATCGTGGTTTGGCAAGCGGTGATTTGACAAGCGGCGGCATGGGTGGCATGGCAAGCGGAGGCATGGGTGGTGCTGAAGCGTTGCAAAGGGGGAGCGTTCAAGCAGGCAAAGCGTTGAGATACTTGGCCCCTGGCTCCGAATCCCAAAATCAAGCGTACCCCTACCAAGCCGCAATCGTGCCTGCAAAACCAGGGGCGGACGGGCGGACGGCCGGACAGGCGAACAGTATGGATTCTCCCGTTGAAGCGCCCGCTTCAGAACGGCTCGGTTGGGAGAACGGGCTCTGGAAGCTTGAAACGCCCAATACGAGCGGTGCAGTCGATATGCCTAAATTCAATTTGCAGGCACCTGAACCGGACTTTCGTGATCCGGCTGTTACCGTCCCCGATGACGGAACCATCCTGCTGGGCGGAGTCAAGAAGTTGCGAGATCAGACTCTCCAAGAAGATGCCGCATCGTCAACATTGATGATGACCGAAACGCCAAGAATCATCATCCCTGAAGCGGTTGAAAAATCGAATATCTCACTTGGAAGGAATCTGAATGAAGCCGTTGTCGACAATATGCAGGGTCTCGGCATTCTAAAAGAAGATGAATCGGTTCTAGAGCTTTCTCTAGGCCAATCAGTTTCGCCCACCAACAACCCTTCCATGGAGGCTTGGGAAGAAGGGAAGTTTCCAAGCAAGGATAGCATGGACTCACTTCAAAAGAAGAAAGAACCACCCAAGCAACTACAAGCGATGGACGAGCAGAACGCTGCTACAGACTCCTTCTCTACTTTCTCTTTGCATGTCAGCGACGTATCGTTTAAGCTCGCACAAACCGCTCTTAGCCAAGGTCAATGGCCTGAAGCCGCTCGGATCCGTATCGAAGAGTTCGTCAATGCACTCGACTACCGCGATCCACTACCCACTGGCAATCAGCAAGTAGCATGCCGTGTTGAACAAGCGATTCATCCCTTCCTGATGCAACGCAATCTGCTTCGAGTTTCCATGCGGACCGCTGCCACAGGCCGTTCCCAGACGACTCCGCTTCGGTTGACACTGTTGCTGGACAATTCCGGGTCGATGGAGCGTCCGGACCGAAGACAAGCCGTATTGAACGCGTTTCAAACGCTCACACAACAACTGAGCGCTGCTGACCAAGTCACCTTGATCAGCTTTGCCAACACCCCGCGTTTGCTTGCCGAGAAGGTACCCGGTAATCAAGGGGAAACACTGTTAAAACTGATTGAAAACCTACCCAGCGAAGGTGGTACGAATATCGAAGCGGCCTTGATGTTGGCTCGCGAAAAAGCTACCGAACAGTTGCTCGCAGGTGCACAAAATCGAATCGTCCTTTTCACGGATGGCGCGGTCAACTTGGGCAATGCCAACCCGGATAGTCTTGCCAAACTGATTGTCCCCATGCGAGATGCAGGTATCGCCTTCGACGCTGCCGGAATTAGTGCCCAGGATCTGAACGACGACGTCCTGGAAGCCTTAACTCGACAAGGCGATGGACGATACTATCTGCTCGATTCCGCAGAGGCCGTCGATGCGAGTTTTGCTTCGCAGATCGCCGGCGCGCTGCGTCCGTCAGCTCAGAACGTTAAGGTGCAAGTGGAATTTAACCCATTGCGTGTCGGTCGCTATAAATTGCTCGGGTTCGAAAAGCATCGGCTGAATCAAGAAGACTTCCGCAACGATCAAGTCGACGCGGCCGAACTGGCTGCCGCAGAAGCCGGAGTTGCCGTGTACCAATTGGAAGCCAAGCCCAACGGCAGCGGCGATGTTGGAAGTGTTTCCGTCCGGTTCTTGGACCTGGAGACGGGGCGAATGGTGGAACGCCGTTGGCCTATCCCCTACGAACCCAACGCTCCTCGATTGGAACAAGCCACGCCATCCATGCAGCTTGCCGCTTCCGCAGCTCTGTTCGCAAGCAAGTTGACGGGTGGACCACTAGCCGAAAGCGTGGACGTAAAGCAATTGCAAAAGGTCCTGTCGAATCTACCTGAACCATTCGCGGGACAGAACAGAGTGCAACAGGTTCGATCCATGATGGATCAAGCCAATGCGATGGGGGAGTAGTTCTTAGTTCTTAGTTCTTGGTTCTTGGTTCTTGGTTCTTGGTTCTTGGTTCTTGGTTCTTGGTTCTTGGTTCTTGGTTCTTGGTGTGATTTGAGATTTTGGTTTGAATTGGGATGATGCTATGATGAAGTGCTTTGAAATGAACTTGTCTTTTTTGCTTTTGACTAGCTTATGTCTTATTGGCTATGGTCAGGATCCGAATCCGAACACGTCGCTTCCTTCGGAATCGCAAGACGTTTCTACCATCATCGTAACCCCTGCTCGGCCGAAGCCGCTTGCGTTTTTGTACGCCGCAAGCGCTCGGGCGGATGTCCGTATCGGTCTCAAGGAAATCGAACAAACGATCCAAGTCCGAATCCAAGTCGTTCAAGGGGATAATCTCCAAGGAGAAACCATCAGCCTTGGCTTGGGCGGGGCCGGTGAAGTGATCGAAGTTCAGAGTGATGCAATCGCTTCTTGGTCCGTTCGCACCGCAACGCCTCTGCGATTTCTTGATCTACAACTCAAACCAGCCAGCGGCGAAAAGGGCGATGGAGTCAAGGCGCCCGAGATAACCGCTTCCATCCGAATTCGAAGCGAACATCAAGTACTGCCTTCGAAAGTGGAGCTCGCTCACTTGATGCCGGGCAAGGCCCTTGGGTTCGACTCAAGATTGGAGATCCGCTCCATCGATGGCGTCGCTAGTAAAATTGTGATGGCGGAGGGTTTTGCACCTCTTGCTGCAACACCACCTATAGTACAACTACAAACAGCAACCGGTGGGCGACTGGAGCTTTCAATCGATCGAAGCAGTGCGCTACCTCCTGCCGTAGAGCTACTCGATACATCGCTGGTTGGCCAACTGCATCCTGATGGCAAGTCCATGGGCTTCCAACTGCAAGGCACGGCTAACGTAAGCGTGGCTGGCACTCGCCTTCGAGCGTTATCGGGCGCCGCGGCCATCCGTGTGTTACCCGAGAGTGCGGACTATCGATTGGAATTGCTGAACTCCGATTCTGGTCCCGTTTACGAATTGGTCTTTCCAAAAGCGGGAAGCTTTCCATTGGCCTTGGACTTCGTGGCTGCCATCAACTCGACTGCTGCCCCATGGCAAGGCATGAACTTTGCCGTTGCTGCGGGGGCCGTGGTTCCCATTCGTTTGATTGGCTTAGAAGCCGATATCGAATTCGCTCGAGATCAACAAGCTATCGTTCCATTGCTGATGAATAACCAATGGCAAGGATTCTTGCCAGCCACAGGGCAGGTCACCGTGCGATGGCAGAATGCTCGTAGCACAGCCGAAAGCAAGTCGTTCTTCACGACCAGTTCGACCATTGAAACATCGGTCGGCCCTGGCTTGCTTCGCCAAGATCACCGGATCACGTATCAATTGTTGCAAGGGCAATTGAAATCGTTGACGATCCAAATGATCGGTCCAGGGGAGATCTTGAGTGTCGAAGGGGACAAGCTAGTTGCATGGAAGGTGACCGGCGAGGGCAACGACCGACAACTCGACATCTCGCTCAATCAAGCCATCACAAGCAACAGCCAAATCGTTGTTCACAGCCAAACACCATTGGGATCGTTTCCTGTGCGGGTCGAAGGACTTAGCCTTAAGCCGCTTGGGGCCGTTCGCAGTTCGGGATACCTACGGATCTCCAATTCCGGTTCGGTAAGTGTTGAGCCAACGGGGATACGTGGCTTGAGCCAACTGGCACCCGAACAATTTCCAGGTGACGCGATTACATCACGACAACTGTTTGTTTATCGCTATCCTTCTGCCGACTACGGTTTCACGGTTGCTGCAGATCGTGTGCAACCGGAAGTGAGCGTTTCACAGCTTGTTCTGTACCAATTGTCAGAGACCGATCGAGTCATCACAGCCGACATCGAATTGGATGTGCGCGAGGCGGCGATTCGGGACTGGAACGTTACGCTGCCAGAGGACTACTCGGTCGTCTCGGTTGTCGGTGCCAACGTCGCAGACTATGTCGCCTCCGTCGAAGCCAACAGTGGCGGTCGCAACTTGAAGATTCTGTTTAATCAAGATGTTTTAGGAAGACAGCTGGTTGGGGTTCGTTTGGAAAAAAACGAGGCGGCTTCGACTGGCCCGTGGATCCTGTCACCCATTCTTTATCCCGAAGCCAAGGCTGTGCGCGGCGATATCGGAGTGGTAGTGGCACCTGGCTTCCGCGCGACCGTCGGGACCAGCGAGCTCCTGGTGGAAAAACCGTTGTCCTACTTTCCGCGACCTGTTCCGAATCTTCAGCAGGCGTTTCGCATTCGCGAACCCGGTTGGAAAGCCACACTGCTAATCGAACAATTGGAACGTAGCATTCAATCCGATGTATTTCATTTGGTTTCGTTAAGCCAAGGCGTTGTGTATGGCAGTGCCCTGATCAACTATACGGTTACTGGTGCTCCCGTTGCCGAATTGCAACTCAAGATCCCGGCCACTTTGGCAAACGTCACCGTCGATGGGCAGGATCTACGCACTTGGCGGCGCGATGGGGAGACCCTGATCGTATCGTTGCAACAGCCAATCTTAGGGGCGTATACGTTGCTGGTCACGTTTGAAGAAAAGCCGAACGCCGCAGATGGATCGTTTCAAGCGGGACTGGTTACGCCGCTTGGTGTGCAAGGTGATCGCGGGTATATCGAAGTGGTCAGCCCCGTTCAAGTCGAAATGGAATCGTTACTGGTTTCGAGCGAACTGCTAGTGCTTGATCCCCTAGAATTGCCAGCCGAATTTCGATTGCTAAGTACTGCACCGGTGCTGGGGACTTGGCAGTACACGCAGCGCCCCTTCGATTTAAGATTGAAGGTCAATTGGTTTGACCCTGGCACAACCGCGTCGCAGATCGTCGAATTCTCCGAGGCTAATAGTCGTGTTTCACAAGATGGCGAATTGGTCACCGATTTGTTGTACTACGTGAAATCACGAGGACAAAGAACACTCAGATTGCAATTGCCAAGCGAGCCTGTTCGATTGTGGGCGGTGTCGGTCGATGGACGCCCGGTGACGGCTCGACAAACAGGCGACGAGACGTTGATCCCGCTGCCAGGTGGCGCGGACCCGAACGTACCGATTGAAGTCAGCTTGCGGCTTGGCAAACCGGCCAATGACAAAGACCAAGTCTCATTGACATTGCCTAAAGTGTTTGCACCTGTCCTGAAGACCCAATGGAACTTGCAAGCCGCAGAAAATCACGTTTTGATTCCGACCGGGGGTTCCGTGGAGCTCACGACGCCAGTCGCATGGCCCAACGGATTCGATTGGCTTGCGGGGCGTGGTCTGATTCCGTTCATCACGCTGGTGGCATTAACCTTCATGATGGTTATGATAAAACCGATTACGATTCGATTGTTGGCGTTGGCGCTTGGGATCTTCGTGTCTGCTGCTGCCGCTTGGGATGCATTCCAACAGATCGCGCCTGCCGCACCGCTGCAGCTTAGTCTTCCGATCTTGGCTTCGGGCGAGAGCGTCGGGCTGGAGGTAGACAATCTCGCGGCGTGGCGAGCTTACTTGTCACTGCCGGGGATGGTATTGGGGATTGTTGGGTTCCTGCTGTTTCTGTTGGCATGGCGAATTCGCGGGGTTCGCTTGCGTGGGTTCTTTTTTTGGTTAGCCATTGGGTCGATCTGCGGCGGTGTTTTGCTGCAATACCAAGGAGCCCCATGGTTCTTTGGCTTGCTTTCGCTTTCGATGCTTCTAATTCAATTTTTGCCCGAAGTCATCGCATGGAATAAGGCAATGCTAATCTCCAGGGACGCCACACCTAACCCTACCCACGAACAAGGTTCTTCGGTGGCTGGAAATTCAGGTTCTGTGGTTACGAGCACGGTCATCGCTTTTCTCGTTGGCTGCTTCTTGATGGGGTACTCAAATCGTATGCTGGCTGCTGAGGAACTTGGAGGCATCCCGTCCGCGAGTTCACTTGTGCAAAAATGGAATGTTTCGAATCGCGATAAGCGACTCACTGCTTCCGCCGACATCACGTTTTCAGGTCTTCCTAGCGATCGTTTTGAGCTCCTGCGAGCCCCGGCTGTTTTGACTCAATTCCATGGGCCTGGATTGCGATTGAGTAAAGTCGAACTGCCCAACGAAGCGGCCAAATACATCGTCACGATCCCGGCTCTGGAAGAGGATGCAGCGGGCATAGCACCCGACGGTATTCTCATCCCTAAGACTTTCACGGCCACCTTTCAATTTCAGTTGGAGGCCATTTCAGCCTTGGAGGGTATTCCGGTTTTGACTGGCAGTGCCACACTTCAACAGATCGAACTGATCCACGATGAAGTGTCATGGGAGGTCGAATGCAAATCAGCAGCTCGAATCGAATCGGAGAAAGGTGATGGTTCGAACGAGTCGACAACCAAGGTGAATATCCTGCTTGGTCCTGGCCCAGCAACCATTCTTCTGCGACCTCAATCTCGGGATTTAGCGATGGAGGAGACTCAGTTCTTTGTCGAGGGGATGGGGCTGTACACTCCGGGGCCAGGTGTGATAGACGGAAAGCATCGTTTTAAGATTCGAACATCGCAAGGTCGAGTGCGTCCATTGGGGATCCTCGTTCCGCCAGGCTTAACCGTCAGTTCGGTCGAGGGGCCAGTAAGTACTTGGCAATTTGATGCAGACCAAAGTCGTTTGCAGCTGTCGATCGATTCAGCGGCCCCGCCCGAGTTCACGGTGACCGTTGAAACGCAACGTAGTATTGATACCCTTCCCACAAGCGTTCAGCTATCGCCACTTCGGGTCGAAAAAGCAGATGGTGAAGTTGGATTGATCGCGCTCGCTTTTGGTACGGAAGCCCAGCCAGAAGAAGTTCAAGCCGAATCTCTTTCCGTGGTCAATCTAGGGGACTTCGATGCGAGCATGATCACCAATGCGCAAACAACGCTGCATCGAGTTTATCGTTATGGATCCGAGTCCGGTAGTTTGTCCGTGCAAGTCGCGCCGGTGGCGCCCGAGGTACGAGTCGGCAGCAAGCAAGTGCTATCGTTGGGTGACGAACGCGTGGTCCTAGGCATCAATTTTGTCGCAGAGATCACTCGAACTGGTTTGTTCCAGCTCAGCTTCCCACTACCGACAGGCTTGGAAGTGGAATCGCTGACAGGTGAATCGCTGCACCATTGGTCTGAGCTAACGGACCAAGGGAAGCGACAAATCGTCCTGCACTTGAAGGGAAAAACGATTGGAAATCAGTCGTTTGCAATGACACTAGCGGGATCTGTCCCCAGCGAGACCACCGAGTGGGCGATCCCACGTTTTAACCTGAACGAATCAACGCGTCAGTCGGGCGAACTGGTGGTGCAGCCGATCACAGGCATTCGGCTTCGAACCATGGCTCGTCAAAATGTATCGGAAGCGGACCCGCGATCGCTAGGTGCGCAAGGACAGGGGGCACTTGCCTTCCGCTTGTTACAACGCGACTGGAGCCTTCAATTGGGGATCGAAAAACTGGACCCATGGGTCACTGGCCAAGTTCTACACGATGTTACCTTGCGCGAGGGCCAAACACGATCCACCTTATTCGCCGATTTCAATGTTCAGAATGCCGCGATCCGAACGCTGTCCATCAAGTTACCAGCCATGGGCGAGGACGAGCTGAAGACCGTGCGAGCGAACGGCGAAACCGTCAGCGACTTCATCCGCTCGGCACAGGACGACCGCGTGTGGGAGCTGCGATTCAAACGACGAGTCATCGGGCCCGTGCAATTTCAAATTGAATACGAGCGTCGAGGCGAACGGGCTGGCGATACCGAGTCGCTTCAGCAGATCGAATTCTCCGAAGCGAGACAAGTAGGGTACTACTATTCCGTACGAGCGGGCGGTCGTTTGGAGATTGAACCTGGCACATTGACTCAAGGTTGGCAACGAAGCGATTGGAGCACTATCCCGCAACCGTTGCGCGAAGCAGGTAATCGAAGTGCGCCCGCGCTGGCTCTTCGAGCGATGGCTCCGTCCACGCCCTTGAGCTTGCGTGTCATTCGCCATTCGTTGGCGGATGCATTGAAGCTGCGAGTTTCGTCAGGAACATTGACGACCGTGTTGTCACCAACTGGCGACCAGCTTACGGCCGTCGAGGTGACGATGGAGGTGATTCAGCGCAGCAGCTTAAGCGTCCAGTTACCTGCGGGCAGCGAGTTGTTCAGTATCTTCGTGAACGGCGAAAGTGTCCGTTCCATTCGACAAAAAGACAGCAACGACACTTGGCAGTTTTACATCTTGCCTGGCATTGATGATAGAACCGCTCAAGTCCGATTTGTCTACTCGTTGACCGGAGACGGATTGCAGAAGCTTCAACTGGTCAGCCCTCAGCTGAATGTTCCGATGGAGAACATTCAGTGGAATGTGATTGCACCCAGTGGCTTTCACTTGATCGATAACGAAGGCAATTTGGAGCTCGTTGGTCAAGCAGCTCGGGCGACTTACGATCGTAAGTCGTATCTTTCGAACGTTCAGGGCAAGCGTCAGGACCAAGCTCAGCAGGCTTCGAAGCTGCTGGAGCAAGCCAATCAATTGCTACAAACCGGGGAGCAGTCGAAGGCTCAATGGGCATTTAACAATGTTGCCAATCGGTATGCGTTGGATGCCGCTTCGAACGAAGATGCTCGAGTTCAGCTAGAGAACCTGCAAACTCAGCAAGCGATACTTGGCTTGAACACTCGGCGGCAACGGTTGTTCTTGGACAACAATCGAGGTGGGGACACGATGGCAGACAACGAACAATTGCGACAAGCAGCATCCATCAATCCTATTCTGCAGCAAGAGCAGCTCAATTACCGTCCTCAGGAGATGAGCCAGTTATTAGCTGGTAACAGCAAAGCGGATAATGCCAACTTGCAGCAAATCGCGGGTCGTTTGGTACAACACCAACGCACGACCGAGCCCGCTCCTCAAGCGATCATCATCAGCTTACCGGAGGAGGGGAATATTTATAGCTTCCGCCGCAGTGTTCAAGTAGCGGAGAGCGCACCGCTGGAGCTGCAACTGGAGTTCAACTCGCAATACAAGCTACGCGTTTGGCAATGGGCGATGTTGATTGGTTTGGTTGTGGTGATGTCGGCTTGTTTGGTTTGGAGCAAGCAAAGCCTTGGGCCAGAAAAACGAGGATGATGCCTAACCATTTTAATTACCAACCTTAGCCATTGGGCGCTAGCCCCGGTTTTCGGAAACGCATCGCGTTCCCCCCCGCCCCGCCTCGCATAGCCATCGCCCGTTGACTGATTGTTTTCGAAATCAGAATCGTGTTTAATTAGCCGTCGGGCGCTAGCCCCGGTTGACCATGAACGCTTCGCGTTTAAAACAAACCGGGGCTAGCGCCCGCCGGCTAAAAACAAACCGGGGCTAGCGCCCACCGGCTAAACGTAGGAAGGGCTATCGCCAGCCGGTTCATGGTTTTAGCGAACGCAATAGGTTTTGAGGCGATGCATATCATTGCAGTGCGTCACCTGTGGATCCACTTCATAACTCCTACTCTGCCAAAGCATCACGAAGAAACTGGAGAAGAGATAAAGTGTTCGGGTCACCAGGAAGCCCCAAATTGTCATTGATTTGATCGTGAGTCGTGTCTTTGCCTGCAACCAAAGTTGCACGGACCCCGGCGTCGATCAAAACCGATCCCAGACGCTGAGCTTGAGCATTCGTATCCGCATGGTCTCTGACAAAAAGGACCATGAACGGCGGAATACCAATCCCACGCTCCACATGAGTAACAGCCGAAAAATCGATATGCTTCTTCGGGTCGTTTCCAAACTTCTGACGATGACCATACTCCGTCGGCAACGGTTGCTTGTGAACCATACATCGAATTTCGGCAACAGTGATCATGGCAGGAATATCGTAAGTGTCTCCGTCAACTGGCACACATCCCTTGAAGATATCAAGGCCCAACCCTTCAGCTTCCAGATAACGTTTGTCAGTACAAACCAGTGCCGCAAGTTGGGCCCCAGCAGAATGCCCCATGACAAAAATGCGTTTGGGATCGCCACCGTACTCTGCAATATGATCATGTACCCATCGAATCGATTTCGCAATGTCCGCAACGATCGCTTCCATCGCTACGCTAGGGAATAATCGATAATTCGTAGTCACAAACACATAGTTATTGTCCGTAAAGAATTGCGGCTTGTGCTTCACCATTGTTTTGTCCCCTCCCTGCCAACCGCCACCATGTATCCAGAAAACCACAGGAGCGTTGGTTGTATTCGTAGGCGAGTAAACATCGAGCACCTGACGCTCGTGAGCTAGCTCTGCATAAGAGATATCACGGACCACGTTTTGCGCCCAAACAGGACGGGATGTGAAAATGGAAATTGCCATCAACATCAGGAAGGTTTTCATTGCAAAGGGTCTTTATGAAAGAGCTGAAGATGCTTGCGTTTTCGCATGAAGGAAATCGTACCATAAAGCCAACGGCTACGTTCTTGGTGCTCGTTTTAGCTGACAAAACCGAGGCTCACGCCCGCCGGCTAAGAAACCGGGGCTAGCGCCCGCCGGCTAAACAAACCGGGGGCTAGCGTCCGCCGGCGTAACACAAGACCATCAGCGAATGTAAAAAAGGCTGGGATCTTGTGACTTTTAACGCTAACTCGCTGGATGGGTTCCGGTAAACTACAATAGACGGATAGATCGTTGTTCCATGACGTTCGATCTCCTTCCAATCCCCACCGGTTTGATCCCCCCAAAATCTTGACCCATGATGTTTTCTCGGACTCCGCTTCTTCAAAATGCTCAGTTAGCTAGCCTCTGCTTTTGGGCCAGGCTTCCTTTCTCAGCGTGCTTGGTTTGCAAGTGCCTTTGGGTCGCTGCGATAACGCTTGCTCAATGTGTCGAGGTAGTCGCGCAAGTCGATTTCGCACATGATGTTTTTCCTATTCTGAAATCGCAGTGCAGCAAGTGCCATGGCGGTGATGAACGCGAAGGTGGCTTTTCTTTGAATTCGCGTGAAACGATGTTAGCTGGTTCCGACAATGGGCCTGCGGTCCTAGTTGGCAACGCCGAAGCCAGCATGCTCTACGATGTGATCACAACTACCGATCCCAGTAGACGCATGCCACCCGAAGGCGAACCGCTTCCGGAAACTCAAATCAAAAAAATCGCACAGTGGATCGCTCAAGGTGCTGCATGGGACGACGGCCTGACGTTAGCCAAAGACACCTACGAACCACCTCTTTTGCCTCGTCGCCCGGAACTTCCTGCTGCCACCGCAGGCAACGAACATCCAATCGATCGACTCTTGCAACACCAGGACGCACAAGGCTTCAGCAGCGTTCTCTTTTTGGAAGACAACGCTCAGTTCGCACGACGAGCTTTTTTGGATCTGCATGGGCTGCTACCTACGGAAGAACGTTTAGCTGCATTCCTAAAAGATGGTCGACCCGATAAAAGATTGCGATTGATCGAGTCACTTTTAAACGACAAGCGAGAATACGCAGAGCATTGGCTGACATTCTGGAACGATCTCCTACGCAATGATTACGGCGGTACAGGCTTTATCACGGGAGGGCGGAAACAAATCAGCCAGTGGTTATACCAAGCGCTCATCGATAACAAACCATACGATCAAATGGCTCGCGAACTGATTGCACCTTCGCCCGAATCCGCTGGTTTTTCCGAAGGGATCCAATGGCGTGGAACGGTCAGTGCTGGCCAAACGGTCGAGATTCAATTCGCTCAATCCGTGGGTCAATCTTTCTTGGGCATCAACTTGAAATGCGCGTCGTGTCACGACAGCTTTATCGACCGCTGGAAACTGGATGATGCCTATGGGCTAGCTTCGATTTTTTCCAAGAGGCCTCTCGATGTGCATCGATGCGACAAACCGACCGGCAAAGTCGCGAAGGCCGCTTGGTTGTTTCCCGAACTCGGGACCGTCAACCCAGACTTGGAACAACCCGAAAGACTTCGCCAATTAGCCAGCTTGATGACCCATCCGCAAAATGGCCGCTTCGCCCGCACGATCGTGAATCGTCTGTGGCACCGAATGATGGGACGAGGAATCGTCGAGCCCGTGGACGCGATGCAAAGCCGACCCTGGAACGAAGACCTGCTCGATTGGTTAGCTGCCGACTTTGTCGAGCACGGTTACGATCTCAAACACACCCTCAAGCTGATTGCCACATCGCGTGCCTACCAGTCGCAAACAGAAGTGGTTCAAGATTCTCAAAAGGATGCCCAGTATCGTTACCGGGGACCGCGCAGCAAACGCATGACAGCCGAACAATTGATTGACTGCGTTTGGCAACTTTGCGATGCCGCCCCAACCGAATTCGATGCACCGGTAACACGAGGCGGAACACCCACCGATCCCTCTGCACAACCGATCGAGCTACAAAGTCTTTGGATTTGGAGCCATGCCAAAGCGGAACATGCACCGGCAAAAGAGCAAGCCACCTTCAAGCGAGATTTGCAGCTGACACATGTGCCCGAACGAGCCGTCGTGGTAGCAACTTGTGATAATTCCGTCGAGCTATTCATCAACCAAAAAAAGGTCTTCGCCAGCGATAACTGGAACTCCATTCAGGCGTTGCCGATCGCTCAACATCTTCAAGTCGGAAAGAACGAATTGGTGCTGGCTTGCAAGAATGGAGGGGAGGGCCCAAACCCCGCAGGCGTATTCTTAGAAATTCGCTGGATCGACAACCAAGGTGTCGAGCAATCGTTCGGCACCAATGCAGATTGGCAATGGACACAAACTTTGCCTGACCAAAATGCAAAGCTGCAAATGGAAGAAGCGAATTGGAAGCCCGCTGTTGTCGCCAGCAAGCCGAACATCTGGATGAATAGCATTGGGTCGGAACTTCGATCGAAGCTTGAATTGGCTTTGCGATCGCAAGGCTGGATGGTTCGTGCCGCCCTGCGAAAAAGCGATGCGCTGCAACGAACGCTTGGACGCCCGAATCGAGATCAAATTGTGACCAGTCGGCCTGTGGCTTGGAGCACGCTGGAAGCTCTCGAACTGTGCAACGCGCCCGTTCTCAATCAATACCTAGCGAAGGGTGCAGAGCACTTTGCAGAGACTGGTTCCCATTCGACTCAGATTGTCGACCAAGTATTTATGCGTGCTTTGGCCCGAAGTCCTTCCGACCTAGAAAAATCGTTCGCCTTGGAAGTGCTTGGCGATGGTATTCCATCCACGGATCGAATCCAAGATTTTCTTTGGACCATGGTGATGCTTCCCGAGTTTCAAATCGTTCGTTAATGAGTGCAAGTAGAATGACTATGTCTTCCCTACCCGATTTCCTCGAAGATCCGAAGATGCCCGCTCGTGAAGTGAGGCGTAAGTTTTTGCAGTCGCTTTCGGCAGCGACGGCCGCCGCGCTGATGATGAAAGAGCCTCAATGGGGGCGTGCTCAGGGGGCTGGTGCGTCAGGGCTGGATCAGCCCAAGCCCACGGCCGACTCCTGCATCTTGCTTTGGATGGGAGGCGGTATGGCGGCTCCTGACACGTTCGATCCCAAACGTTACGTTCCGTTCGAAGTGGGAACTCCCGTCAAGAAGATTGAAAGCACCTTCCCTTCGATCGATACGGTGGTGGATCAGATCAAGTTTACGGCTGGGCTGGAGAATATGGCTCGGATTATGGATCGCGGAACCTTGATTCGATCACACGTTCTGCCCGATCTTGGAAGCATTCTGCATTCCCGCCATCAATACCATTGGCATACGGGGTATGTGCCACCGCAAACAGTGGCTTGCCCGCATATGGGCGCCTGGATGGCAAAAGTCTTGGGGCCATTGAATCCAGTCATCCCACCCTTTATCACCATCGGCCAACGTCTGGAAGGGGTTGGTGAGTCGGAAGAGCTGAAGGCCTTTACCACCGCTGGTTTCTTTGGAAGCGAATTTGGGCCGATGGTGCTACCGTATCCTGCCGAGGCTGCTCAAGCGGTGCGGCCACCCAAAGGTATGGAAGGTGGCCGCTTTCAAAATCGTTATGCTTTGTACAAAAAGATGATCGATCAGCATCCTCAACGTGATTCTATGAGCGATTTTCAGCAGCAGTCGTTACTGCAATCATTGGAGAACGCTCATCGGCTAATGAATTCACCGGATCGAGCCGCTTTCGATATCACGCAAGAGCCCAAGGAAAGCTACGATCGCTACAACGTAGGACAGTTTGGCCAAGGGTGTTTGTTAGCCAAGCGGTTGGTCGAATCAGGTGCTCGATTTGTCGAGGTCACGACGGAATATGTTCCGTTTCTGAATTGGGATACGCATGCGAATGGACATGAGACCTTGGTTCGAATGAAGAAGGAGATTGATCAGCCGATTGCGCAGCTGATTTTAGATCTAGAGAAAAGCAAATTGTTGGACCGAACTCTTGTGGTTTTGGCGAGTGAATTCAGCCGTGACATGATTATGGAAGGTAAGCCGGGTTCAGCAGCTGCGGACCAAACCACGGAACCGGTCGAAGAACTGAAAGAGATGAAGCACTATGGCCAACATCGTCACTTCACGGGTGCATCGTGTGTATTGATGTTCGGCGGTGGGATACAGCGTGGGCGACTGTACGGAGCTTCGGCGGTGGAGCGTCCTTTTGTTGCGATTGAAGACCCGATATCCGTGATGGATTTGCACGCAACCATTTATCGCGCGATGGGCATCAGTCCAAAAACAACGTTTGAGATTGAAGGTCGACCGTTTTACCCGACCGAAGACGGCAACGGAGTTCCAGCCGCAAGTTTGTTCCGAGCGTAGTAGGCAGTAACAAGTCGCCCCGTAGGCCGTAACAAGCGCTAGCGCTGTTACGGCATGGCACGCTAGAGATGATTGACAAGTCCGTACAGCCATGGGGCATTGCGGGGGGGGGGCCGTAACTGCGCTAGCGCTTGTTACGGCCTACGCTTGTTACGGCCTACAAGAGTTACGGCCTACGCTTTGCAATCGCTTTACTTATGCGTTTCCTGGCTTGAGTCCTCGAATCGCGAGTGTAGAATGGAGCACCTCACCGTTTCATCCCGCCTGCGGTGCCCCCCACCTCCCGTCCTCGTTGACCCCGTAGGAGTTCAGCATGGAACTGTCTCGTGTTCGTTTCTTGTCACTCTCGGCTGCTCTTGCAGGAATTGCTTGCTTAGCGTTCTGCCGATCTTCAGCCGGCGAAGTGCCCGAAACGCTGCAATTTAATGCACACGTTCGGCCGATTCTGTCCGATAAATGCTTCGCGTGCCACGGCTTTGATGCAAAGAATCGACAAGCCGACTTGCGACTCGATACCTTCGAAGGTGCCACGTCCGACCAAAATGGTCATGCCTCCATCGTGCCGCACCATCCTGAAAAGAGCGAATTGTGGCGACGGATTACGTCTACCGAACCGGCCGAAGTGATGCCACCTTCCGACAGCCATAAGTCCCTTTCTGATGACGAAAGAGAAATCCTGCGTCGCTGGATTGAACAAGGTGCCAAATACCAAAAGCATTGGGCATTTGAAACGCCCATCCCAATAACTCCCCCAGCGACGGATATAGCATCCAAAAATCCCATCGACCAATTCATCGCACAACGTCTCCAAGATTCTGGGTTCAAGCTTTCTCCGGAAGCCGATCGCGAAACTCTGCTGCGTCGAGTTGCGTTTGGATTGACGGGTTTGCCTCCTACCCTCGAAGAGCGTGCGGCTTACCTGAACGATACCCAAAGCGATGCTTACGAACAGATGGTTGATCGCTACTTGAATAGCCAGCGCTTCGGCGAGGAGATGGCACGGCACTGGCTGGATGTGGCTCGCTACGGCGATACGCATGGTATGCACTTGGATAACGAACGCCAAACTTGGGCCTATCGCGATTGGGTGATTAACGCCTTCAATCGCAATCTACCCTTCGATCAATTTACCATTGATCAGCTCGCCGGCGACCTACTACCCGAACCATCCAGGGATCAACTGATCGCCACGGGATTCAACCGTTGCAATGTAACCACCAGCGAAGGCGGATCCATCAACGACGAATTGCTGTACCGCTACGCCGTGGATCGAACGAGCACCACGTTTCAAGCATGGCTCGGTTTGACGGGGGGATGTGCCGTTTGCCACGATCACAAATTTGATCCCATCAGCGCCAACGAATTCTATTCGTTTTATGCTTTCTTTAACTCCGCTGCGGATCCTGGTTTTGACGGCAACGCCCTTCTCACACAACCTGTTTTGAAACTGGATTCCGAGGAAGACAAAAAACAACTGGCTCAGTTGGATACGCAGATCGCAGAAAAGCAAACCGCCATCGATACCCTCGCCAAGCAATTGAACTATATCGATCCAGCGGATGGGGCGACGGGATCGTCCGCATCGGCGGTCGAGATCTTGTGGATGGATGATGAATTTCCAAGCAATGGAAAGCTCCAGGGTTCACCGGGGGCTGCAACCATGTTTGTCACCCAAGATGCAAGCAACCCTGGAGTCAGTACTCCCGTCTTGAGTGGTACTAAGTCGCTGAAACGTACCGATGCCGGGTTGGCTCAAGATGTTTGGGACCAAGCCACGACTGGACTGATTTTGCCTGCGGATGGAAAGTTGTTCGCTCATGTTTGGTTGGAACCAACGAACTTGCCCAAGTCGGTCATGGTGCAGTATTTCAAGAACGGCTGGATGCATCGAGCTGTTTGGGGTGATTACGAGGCTATCGCTTGGGGCGCTGCGAATACCACCGAACGTGTGCACATGGGTGATTTACCCGCCGGTGGCCAATGGGTTCGTTTAGAAGTGCCTTTGGAGAAGGTTGGCTTGGCAACGGGGGATTCCGTGACCGGCTTCGCGCTGACTCAGTTTGGCGGCACTGTTTTCTGGGACAAGGTCGGAGTCGCAGGAACCAGCGATCCAGCTCGCGATCCCTCGCTTTCGTTCTTGGCTTGGTGGAAACAAGCAACAGGCAAGGACACCCCTGGCCTGCCCGGCGATCTGAATCAGATCGCAAAAGACGGGCCCGAAAAAGAAGTCGCAGCAGACATCAAAGAACGGCTGCGATTGCACTACCTTCAAAATGTTTGCAACAGTACCAAGCCAAACTTTGCCCCGTTGTTGGCGGAACGAGCAGCCTTGCAAGGGCAACGCAAGCAACTGGATGATGCTATCCCAAGTACATTTGTATTTCGCGATATGGCTTCGCCACGAGAAAGCTTTGTCATGCTTCGTGGAAACTATGACAAGCCTGGGGACAAAGTAGAGCCCGCCGTTCCTGCGGTTTTCCCAGCACTGAAAAAAGCCAATCCAGAAGGTCGCGCCACTCGGCTGGATCTGGCGAAATGGCTAGTGGCTCCTGAGAACCCATTGACGGCCCGAGTTACCGTGAATCGCTTTTGGCAGCAGTTCTTTGGGGTCGGTATCGTCAAGACCAGTTACGATTTCGGATCGCAGGGTGAAATGCCTAGCCACCCAGCTTTACTGGATTGGTTAGCACAGCATTTTCAGCAGTCGAATTGGAACGTGAAAGAATTGGTAAAATTGGTGGTTTGCTCCGAGACGTTCAAACAAAGCCCACGCCTTTCGGAAGAACTGTGGCGGGTCGATCCAGAGAATCGTATGCTGGCTCGCGGACCAAGATTTCGGTTGGATGCAGAACAGCTTCGGGACAACGCTTTGTTCGTAAGTGGGTTGATGCAATTGGAAATGGGAGGCAAAGGAGTTCGCCCTTATCAGCCAGACAATATTTGGGAACCGGTTGGTTTTGCAGGCTCCAATACGCAAAACTACAAACGCGATTCCGGTTCAGCTCTTTATCGCCGCAGCATCTATACGTTTTATAAGCGAACCGCACCGCCACCGTTTATGATCAACTTCGATGCACCGAATCGCGAACAAACCTGTTCCATGCGGGAGAAAAGCAACACACCTTTGCAAGCGCTACAGCTGATGAACGATGTGCAGCACGTGGAGGCCGCCCGAGCCTTAGCCGAACGAATGCTTCTTCAAGGGGGAATTACGCTGAGTCAAAAGATCGATTTTGCATACCAAGTCGTATTAGCTCGCAGCCCAAAGCTTTCTGAACTGCACATCGTGGAACGCCAATGGAATTTGCATCACGCACGCTACCTGCAAGATCTGGAATCGGCGAAGAAGCTTATTGCAAGCGGTGAAAGCAAGCCAAACGAAAAAATTGATCCAAGCGAATTGGCAACCGCGACCATGGTCGCCAACATGATACTTAATCTCGATGAAACAGTGACGAGGAATTAATGATGGATCCACTCCATGAACACTTGGTACGTCAAACCCGTCGTCATTTCTTTGGTCA
>JBIKLJ010000070.1:0-22600 GCA_044359895.1 Pirellula sp. | reverse complement strand
TATTTCCGGCGGCTAAAGCAGCGGCAACACCCCCGCATGGAATGGCGATCGGAAAGTTCCATGGACTCACCACCACGACAACTCCTGCGGGCTGGGCCTTCATTGGTTCGGACTCTTGGAGCTCCAAAGCACACAAGGCATAGAACTCCACGAAGTCAATCGCTTCACTCACTTCGGGATCGCTCTCCAAAATAGTTTTTCCCGCGTCGGCAATGGCGGCTCCAATCAGATCGCCCCTCGCGATTCGAAGCTCCTGCGCAACTTTGCGGAGAATGGTGTAGCGGTCCAGCGGCGCTAACGACCTCCAGCCCGATGGATCTTGACTGGCGCAATCCACCGAACTTCCAATCTGAGACTCGTTCGCTTGATGGTACCGTGCCGCGATAACACCAGGGCGAGATGGATCGATCGATTCCACCAAGGATCCTGCACCTTCTTGTTCGTCACTGCCGATCGATAAAGGAATCTTGGTTGCCTGTGCGTCGCATCTCGGTTGCCATTGATCGATGATGGACTGAGCCCAAATCGAGTTAGCAACCAAGGAAAAATCGGTATCGGGTTCGTTGACCAAAGTTTGCCACCGCGCAGGTTTGGGTGGTTGTTCTGGTAAATTGCGTCGATCTTGTTGTCGTCGCGCTTGAACCGACACAGAATCAATTCTCTCTACCGCCTCCAAAAATCCATTTTCCAGTCGCTGCCAAGTGGCCCCACCCACTGAGATCTTGAAGGCGTGACGCAAGAAATTATCAGGGCCCGTATTTTCGTCCAATCGACGGATCAAATAACCGATCGCGTTGATAAACTCCTCGCGTTGGCAAGCCGGTGCGTATAGCAAAACGCTTTTGGAGAGTTCAAACATGGCGCGACGCTGATGATTGGCCATCCCTTCCAGCATTTCAAATTGGACTTTCTCCAGCACTTCTTGAGAACTCGCCATCACCATGGCATACGCCAAGTCGAACAAATTATGAGATGCGATGCCAAGATGTGCCGCTTCAATGTTCTCCGCTCGAAGTCCATATCGAACCATGCGTTTGTAGTTCGCATCAGTCTCAATCTTGGTGCGGTAGGGAGCTTGCGGCCATCCTCGGACGGATGCTTCCACACGTTCCAATTCCATGTTCGCACCTTTCACGATGCGAATCGTAATTGGGGAACCTCCCTTGCGGTAACGGTCGATCGCCCACTGAGTGATAGATTCCTGTGCCAGCGACGAATCTGGAATGTATGCCTGCAACGCAATCCCGGCTCGAACATTTTCCATGCCCTTGCGCGATAGAGTATGCATAAAAATCTCCGCAGTGAGATTCAAATCGCGATACTCTTCCATGTCCAAGTAAACGAACTTGGGAATCCGACGACCATCCGACCGAAGAAACGTTTCTTTCGCCGCCGCGCGGTACAACAGCTCCAATCGGTCTGCTACCGTTCGAATGGACTGCTTACGAGCGATCGGAGAAATCTGAGAATAGAGAGTCGATATCTTAATCGAAACACATTCGATTTCGGGTAACTGCAACGCGGCGAGATAGCGATCTAGACGTCGTCGCGATTCTTGTTCCCCCAAGATTGCTTCGCCAAGAAAGTTCACATTCATGCGAAGCCCTTCTTGCGATCGTTCCTTCAAATGGCCGGCCAACTTGTCGTGCTCCGCTGGCAAGATCACGTTGGCCGTTTCCTTGCGCATCTTTTCTTTCACCATCGGTACCGCGACGCCCGGCAGATACTCGCCAAACGACTGAAAGCCCTTCAGCAAGGCTTGGTCAAAGACGCTAAAGAAGCGCGGAACCCCTTGCACATCCAAAATGTGAACCATCTGATCCACCACGCGACCTGCGGATTCACTTCGGAAGCTCTGATCGGTAATCTGCGTCAGAGTCGATTTGTCTTCAGGGTGCTGCAACATCCGATCGAGCTCTGCTTGCTGTCGCCGTTCTTGTGGAGTTTGCAGCTGCCCAGCGCGTTGCTGCAGCAAGGTTGCAAGCCCCAGTGCCGCCTGAACAAGTCGCTTGTCGTCCAACGCGCATCGGCTGCTGGTGGATAATCCTTGTCCTTGCAATAAAGAACGAACTTGATTCAGACTCAACGGGGCGGCAGCGGCAGTTTGAGACATGGATTCAGCTTGACTCGGGTATGTTAGTGAAGCACGCATTGAAACGGCACAGGATCAGCAGCACTCTTGGCCGGATAGGACTCCAAGATCTTACCATTTTGAAGCACGAACGTACCTCCCAATTGAAACCCATCGCCATCTAAAGTTCCCAGCCCATTTCGCTTCAGGATTGCAGCTTGAAACCCACGCCACCAAACGGTCGGGCCAAACAATTGGGAAAGCTTGCCGCGCTCCAGCCCGTAGGCCCGATACAAGCTGGACGTCGGATCAGAAACATGAACAACTTCGGGGATGCCAATCGAATTCATCATGGCCTGCCCATCCGCCCAAGAACTCATGTGGACCACAATAGGCCGCATATTCTTGGCTCGAAGTTCCGGGAGCTTGGATTTGAGCTCTGCCAAGTTCTCCCGGCAAAAAGTACAACCAGCGTGCCTTACGAAAAGAAGGAATATTTTCTCTCGTTGGATGGCGTCCCAAAGGCTCTGCTTATCGGAACCGATCGCGTTGCGGTTCGCTTGCTCAAACGTGGGCTCAACGGCCGCAGACGACGGCCCAACTAAACCTACAAGCGAATTTCGATACCGTGGATCCGAATGGGCCTTCATGGCCAGATACAGCATGGCTCCGAAGGGCACCCACCAAACCAAATCGTTGGTCAGGATGGTTGCTCCCCAGGACCAAGGCAACACTCCTGTGGCAGCGCTTTGCACAAAGCCAATCGGCCCAAGTATCTTCCCCAGGAAGCCCACTAAAACAATCGGCCAATGCCGGACAAAGTCCCTTGCCGCGAACCAATAGCCGATCCCGTAAACCCCCACGATCATTCCTACGCACTGCCATATTCCGGGATAATTCGGGCGGGCTATTCCCGTCCAGTCAAATAGATGATTCGGGAACAGAATCACCCATGCCCCCCAAACCAGGTTGTAAACGGCAGCCACTCGCAATACCAAGCTTGGCCATTTAACGACGGTGGAGTGTTGATCTGGGCTTATGTTCGGCATGTTGCAGGCGTGTGAAGGGTGTAGTGGGGCATCTTGGTTAGTACTCTGCCCCTGCCAGGGCCATTCGCGGCCCCAAGCGCGGATTATTCATGAACCTAGTTCGGTTTGTGTGTAAGTCAAACTCTCGCAACATGTTACGTTGGGTTGTAAACAATGCAAACTGCTTTCACAACCCGAAGCGTAAGCGAGGTGCGATTTTAACAATCCCTCGCTTACCGGCTCGTTGCTTTTAGTGAAGTCGTTACTGGGTAAGGGCGGTACGACGGACTTCCGAGTCCGTCCATGGGGAATTCGACGGACTAGGAAGTCCGTCGTACCAAATGCAACTCATTCGTGATCGTGCCCATGATCTGAAGCACCGTGACCATGATCATGAGCCGCGAACGCTTCGTGGTCTTTGTTGCCGCCCGCGATCACGTAGGCCATCAAGTCCAGAATTTCCTCCCGAGTTAACTTGCTGAGCAACCCTTGAGGCATCGTGGAGACTTCCGATTTCTTCTCCGCTTCGATGTCGGCTTTTTCAAGGATGGTTGGTTCCCCCTTGGCCAACGGATCGACCATGATCTTGATCTGGTCCTTGGTTTCCTCCACAACCATTCCGGAGATGATCGCTTCGGAGCTCATTTGGAAAATTCGCGAGCGGTACTTTTCTTCGATCTCGGCGGATGGCTCAAGAATGGATTTCAGCAAGTACTCTGGGGCACGCTTTTTCTCATCCAGTTTGCTGAGATCGGGCCCGAATTCTTTCCCCTCCCCGCCCAGCTTGTGACAGCCAACGCAGTTCGCAGCTCGGAACAGACTCTTACCCACTTCGAACGATCGACCATGCACACCCTGCTGGACGTCGGCAACTAAGTCTTCGAATTTCCATGCGGTATTTCGGCCAATGGATGCAAGCAATTCATCTTGCATCGGAAGAGGGTTCGCAGCAAGATACGCGTCTGGATCAACTTGGTAGGCCTCCAGATCGCTGACCACCACCAACACTCCAAACATGCGTCTCCAGTGTCCAGGGTAGGTGCATACGAACGGATACATACCGGGTTGCTTCGGGACGTCCATGGTCATGGTCTGCGACTCGCCGGGCGATAGCAATTTGCTCGCCAGCAAGACCTTGTCCGAGACGGGCACAAAGTTGCGTTCGCGGGCATCGGGCTCCAATGCACTTGCCTCCGCTTTTAGTCCAATCTCTTCCAAGGAACCGGGCACAATGAATACTAAATTGTGCGGCATGTTGTCGGTGTTCGAAAAACGAAACTCGACGGGCTTTCCGGCAGCCACGGCAATTCGTTCTTTATCGTAGTTCATCCGCTCTACGACCGTCCCTATAGCGATGGTTCTTACATCCAGATTCTGCAATCGATCGGCGATTCGCTTCGCCTGTTCGCTCGGCAGCTTCTCAGCAAACGCCTTAATCAATTCGACGGTTTCTACCGCAGTGCCAGAGGTTCTGTTCTTGGCTGGGATACTGCTCAGATAACCCACAAGATTGTCGACCAGACTGGGTAGCTCCTTTGCATCCCACGCGGTCGAAGGCAATGTCTTCATCGCTGTCACGGCTGCAGCGCGTTGCCGATCGGCCTTGATCAACCGTGTCCAATCCAAAAACTTTTCGCTTTCAAAGCCAGGAAGCGTAGCGAGTGTACGAACCGCGAGATCTTGGACCGTTTCACTCGCACCACCGACGCTCAAAAACTCAGGTGCAATTTTTTGCTTTTTCAAGTCGGGGCCGCTCCAGGTAAGTCTCAGACCGTCCCCCCCACCGTTATCGAAGTAGGTCACCGCAATACGATGCAACCCCGCAGTCAAATCGACGGAAGCACTCTTTTCGACCATACCATGCAATCCATCGTTGTCGATCAGTAGTTTGTCGTCGAGATACACGCGGGATCCGTCATCGGAGGCAATCGAGAAGGTGTAGTTGCCAGTTTTCGGAGCCGTCAGGTTCCCTGTAAACCGCAATGCGAAATCATCCGGTTCTGTACGTTGTGGTACTTCCATGATGACTCCTGGAACAACACCACTGCTAGTAGGTTGCAGGGCAGCCAAGGTTTCTAGCGCAACATTGTCAGGGGCAGGGAAAAAGTAGTCGACCTGAATTCCCGGCTCTTGAAGTGCTCCACCTTGCGGTTCCGCCTGAAGGGAGGTCGGCAGCTCGAACATCAAGCCGCGAACCGACGGCAGTAATTTTTGCTTTAAGTTGGGGTCTCTAAGACTCTCCACCGCCAACAAAAGATCCTTGAGTTGCTGGTGGCTCGAGGAAGCCAAAGCAAAAGCTGCGTCCCCCGTTCCCTCAGCCGCGATCCAGGCCGCAAAGCCCAATTGACGTGTGACTGGCTGTTTCCCGTTGGTAGCGAGCGTTTGCAAAACGCCTCGCGATTTTCTCAATTCGGCAGCAGGTTGTTCCAGCAACAGATCTTGGAGGCTCTTCAACCCATCGGCCTTCGTGTTTTGGTCACGCTCTTGAACTAAGGCTAAGATGACGGGCAAAGAGCTTTCCTTCCTCAGTTCCGATAAACCCTTCAAGGCAATACGCAAATTGTCGATCGAGACGGATGGACGAGCCAAGATCGATTGATAGGCCTTCTCCGACTTGGGAAGTTTTAGGATGCTCTCTACGCTCGCATTTTGAAAAGCATACTGAAGAGCTGCTTCCGATAGCTTCACGTTATTGTCGATCGACCGTTTCAATTGCTCGTCCACGTTGAGTCTTGGCTTGGCATACGCCAGCACCGTTTCGAGTTCCGGATCGAGTGGGCGGTTTGCGACTTCGAAGAACGCCTCCACCGCTGTGGCCCCTTGCAAGTCCACGGCAGCCTTGATAGCTTCCGCCCGAACCAGCGCGGATTCATCCCGAGCTGCCTCCAGAAGCAGAGCGTCCCAATCCTTCACACGCTTTGCCCAATGCCCCAACGTTCGAATGGCTGCAGCACGAACTAGCCCTTCTCGGGCTTGAAAGGTTTTCTTGATCCATGCCAGATCTGGACGTCGATGCTCTTCGAGCACCCAGAGTCCTTCCAAGAGAGCCTGCGCATCCTCTGGTTTAGCTGGATCCAATCCTTTTGCCCATTGATGCAAGGCGGTATCAACCGCTGCGGATTCTCTGCCACTTAGCTCCAAACGAGCCCGATATCGAGTTCCGTTTTCTTTCGAGTAGAAGGCCTTGAAGACCTCTTCGACAGGCTTTCCTTTGAGCTTTGTCGGTTGGAGCGGCTTGCGCCCTTCGGCAGTCACGCGATAGACTCGCCCATGTTCGTTGTCGCGATTGGGATCTCGCATATTGTGCTGCATATGACCGATAATAGCATTGCTCCAGTCCGCAACATAAAGAGCCCCATCGCCACCCACTTCAAGATCGCTCGGGCGGAAATTTGGATCGCTCGAAACCAGAATCGGTTCAATTTCGGTCGCCTTGATGTCAGCACCGTTGTACGTCACCTCATGTTGCAAAACCCCCAGCACTCCGATGCAATTGCAAAGTAAGAAGTTGCCCTGGTTTTCTTCAGGAAAGTGGCTACTGGAAAGGATGCCATTGGAAGAAACCGGTCGAACCCGCATCTTAAACCATTGCTTATTTCCAGTGCCTTTTCCTAGATTGACATACGACCCCGTACCGCTCGTTCCGTCATTCGCAAACTGATAGCCCCATTGGTCGAAAACATCTCCGTGCGGGTTTGGACCAATTGGGAAATGAAACTCCATCTCAAAGGTTCTTGGGTTGAATCGATGCACACCGCTCGCTTCCGAACGAACCGTTTTGGTTGGCGTTTCGATAGCAGAAACATTGAAGATTCCTCGGGACCAATACAGCCAACCATCCGGCCCAATCAACATGGCATTTGCGGAGTGGTGCGAATCCGCGCTACAAACACCTTGCAGCATACGGATTTTTAGGTCCGCTCGATCATCACCATCGGTATCTTTCAAGAACCAAATTTCCGGCAGAGCGGCAACCAGCATTCCACCATTCCAAAACTCGAAGCCGGTTACGCTGTTGAGTTCATCCGCGAAGGTAACACAACGGTCCGCGACTCCATCGCCGTCATCGTCTGGAAGGCAAACGATTTTGTCCCGCCGAGGCTCAACTGGATTCCAGTGAGGGTACGACGGCCAAACCGATACGAACAAGCGGCCATCGGTGTCGACTGCCATCTGGACGGGGTTGATCAAATCCGGAAACATTTCTTCTGAGGCAAAGAGATTGACCTGCATCCCCTTGGCCACTTTCATCTTGCTGATCGCCTCTTTGCCTCCGAGATATTCATGGCGACCATCTGCCAGCTTTCCAGGGATGTTGGTTTTGACTTCTAGTTCCGGTGGTAAGTTATCGTCCTTGACCAAATACGATTCGCCGCGTGCAGCAGCCCAAACCGCTTTATCCCGGTTCGCTGTCTTGACATCGAAAATTTCCATTTCGCGCATCATGACGTCGGCATTCGATTGTCCGAACCAAGCTAACTTGGAACGGCCACCAAAAACGTTGTAGCCATCCACCACACGGTATCGGCTGAACCATTCGTCATTCTTGGAGAGGATGGTTTGCCGTAGGTTTTCTAAGCGGGAATTGTTGGCAGGCAGCGTTCGACCTGGAAACAAGTCCTTGACAATGATTTGCGAGATCGCCTGATCGCCATGGTCAAGAAGATGAATGCCGTTCAAGGTGAGCGGCTGTTTCGCGGATGCATAGAGACGCTGCGAAGGGCCGAACAAGTCCACGAAGGCAACCTTCTTTTCTTGGCATACTTGCTTCATGGCTTGAGTGTAGATTGCTAGATTGGCATTGTTGTCCGAGCCGTCTGGGAGATGAGGGCTCTTCACGTTCTCGTGAGCAATAGGTGAAAAGAAAACCAATTGTGGAGCAGCCAAGCCATCGTACTTTTGGCTCTTCATCCCTTCGATGGTTTCCGCCAAATCAGCCCGGAACTTATCGAGCCCGGCAGCACCTTGTTGAGCTTCGTTGTAGCCAAAGAAACAGAAAACCGCGTTTGCCTTGACCTTGGTCAACCATTCGTCTGGGGATCCGAAATTCTCTTCACGCGATCGCAACTTCAGTTCGTCGCCCGGATATCCAAGATTTCGGAAGGTCAATTCCAATTCCGGAAACATGGCGGCCAGGTAGGTTTCCAACCAGCCCGAATGCTGCATTCGATCGGCTGTGGTGTTCCCAATATACGCGACACTATCCCCTTTTTTAAACTCAAGAGGAGGGGTCTGGGATTGCGAGGTCGAAACAAGCAGCATCAGCGTTGCAAAGAATCCAACGCAGGTCAAACGAAGCATATTCATGGGTGAAATTCCTTTGGGAGGGGATCGTATGGCCATTATTGTAACGCAAGCGAGCCCAAAAAGTACAACACCTCGCTAAGGTGTTAGCAGCAGCTTCAGTCCAGCGATGACCAGCACCAGAGCCAGCAGCCGCTTGATGGTGGTTTGCGGGAATCGCGTACTTCCCAAATAGGACCCCGCCAAACCCGCGAACAAGGCAATCAGGGCGAACGGAATCGCAAAAGCGGGAAACTGCCGAGTGTTGCTGATGTTGCCAAGCAACCCTGCTATCGAATTCAGCAGAATAAAAACAGCGGAAACAGCAGCAGCCGATTTCGTTTTTGCCCATCGCATGGCAAGTAGAAGAGGTGTCAAAAAGATACCTCCCCCTGTTCCGGTCAGCCCCGACAAAAGCCCAAGTCCCGCGCCGACTGGCAATGCGACGCCCGGCGACGGCTCTTGAATTGTCGTATCTTCCGACGGGTAAATCATGAATCGGATCGCCGAAAACAGAAGGATCCAACCGACAACGCACTTGAAGGCGGCCGCGGGCAGATTGACATAACCACCGACAAAAGCCATCGGAACGGCAAGTACAGCAAATGGCCAAAACAACTTCCAGGAAAAGTGACCACCACGATAAAACTGCCAGGATGCGACCGAAGCTACCAAAATGTTCAAGGCAAGAGCCGTTGGCTTAATGACATTAGGCGCAAGCCCTGCTAGCGACAGGACGGCAATGTACCCCGAAGCTCCAGCATGGCCCACCGAAGAGTACAAGAATGCGATTGCCCCAATCGCTAGGCTCATCATCAGGAATTGTTCCGGTATCATCAGCGATTTTTCTCGTCAAGTCTCGTTCAAGGACGCTGGCGATCTTTCCAACAAGCTTCTTACGACCTAGTCTAGTTTGCCACGTTAGCCATAAAGTTCCTCATTGGCAAATCACTCGCCAAAAAATCGTTCACCCAAGGCTCATGCCAACGCACCTGAATCGGACTTGATGTCGTTTAAGAAGTTAGCGAGCCTTAAGCTGCTTCCCGGAAACCCTGCAAAAAATGCCAGTCGTATTGGAAGCTCCTTCGAGCATGCCGAAGGCAATCGAATGGCCCAAGAAGGATTCTTACTAGGCAGCCGAAAAAGGCGTTCGGCTAAGATCTGTCTGGGATTGCGGCCCTGCTGGATAGAATACGAGACTAAATCCGATTAGGATATCTATCGGTTGAGCCTTCCTCAGGCAGCCTCCTTCCTTCCCTTCCCAAATCAGAATCCCAAATGCAGTTCTATTTGACACGTCTGTTTTCTATTGCCATTGTTGCGTTCGGTATTTTCCCAGCCTTGGCGTTTTCCGACGGCTACGAGCCAGATAGGTTTGAAAAATCGATCGTCGCTTCGGGACTGATCCAGCCGATGGAAATGGCCATCGCACCAGACGGATTGATTTATCTGATCGAGCTGGGAGGGGACTTAAAGTGCATTGACCCAGCGAACAATAGTGTACGCACCGTAGGTCACATTTCAGTGACCACGATTCAAGAGAATGGTTTGATTGGAATTGCTTTGGATCCCGGCTTTGCTGCGAATCAATGGATGTATCTGCAATACTCGCCACCCGATTTCTCGGGACAGCGAATCAGTCGATTCACCATCCGTGAAGGGATTCTTGATCCATCGAGTGAGATTCCATTGCTTCAATACGAGGAGCAACGACAAGAATGTTGTCACCACGCTGGTTCCATGGAATTTGGGCCTGATGGAAATCTCTACATTGGAACAGGCGATAATACGAATCCGTTTGGATCCGAGGGATTTGCCCCCATCGACGAACGGCAAGACAAATCTGCCTTCAACGCTCGAAGAACTTCGGCCAATACCAAGAGCTTCAACGGCAAGATCTTGCGTCTACGTCCACTTCCTGAAGGAGGGTATGCGATCCCGGAAGGAAATCTGTTTCCAAAAGACGGGTCGATTGGTTTGCCCGAGATCTTTGTCATGGGATGTCGCAATCCATGGCGGATCAATGTAGATCAGCGGAGCGGTTTCTTGTACTGGGGTGATGTCGGCCCCGATGCTGGTGGCGAAGGACCTCGAGGTCCACGCGGCTACGACGAAGTCAATCAAGCGAAGGTTGCAGGCAACTTTGGCTGGCCGCACTTCATCGCAAACAACAAACCCTACCATGATTTTGACTTCACGACGGGCGAACTTGGCCCAGCCTTCCATCCGGATAAGCCGATGAATCCATCCGCATTTAATTCAGGATCCAAAGATCTTCCTCCTGCACAGCCTGCATGGATTTATTATCCCGCTGCGAACTCGAAGGAGTTTCCTGAACTAGGCTCTGGCGGCCGAACCGCGTGCGCGGGGCCAACGTTTTATTACAACAAGTCAATTCCATCGGATACTCAATTCCCTGAGCAGTTCAATCGCTCCCTTTTCATTTTCGAGTGGTCGAGAAACTGGATCGCCGCAGTACATCTCAAAGAGGACTCCAGCATCGAGCGCATCGAGCCCTTCTTGCCAAACACTCCATTCATTCGCCCCATCGATCTCCAGTTTGACGCCAAGGGAGCTCTTTACGTTCTCGAGTACGGTGAAACTTGGGGCGTGAACGCAGACGCCAAGTTGTCTCGCTTGGAGTATCGTCGCGGCAATCGCCCACCTACAGTTCAAATTCAAAGCGATCGCTTTGCTGGTCGTGAGCCATTATCGATTCAGTTGACCAGCAACGGAACCTTGGACAAAGACCGCGACGCACTCCAGTATCAATGGAGCGTTGTCAAGGTAACCGACGCCCAAAACGCGATCGCTCAAGGTCCCTCGGCAATGCCAAAACCCATTGGCAACGAGACCACTGTAACAGCAACATTCGAATCAGCCGGAATCTACTCGGTGATCCTGGAAGTTTCCGATTCCATGGGCGGACAGGCAAACGCGACCACGAATATTGTGGTCGGCAATAACATGCCTGAAGTTAGCTTCCTATCACCTTTGGACGGTGACTTCTACGACGCTGGCTCTGCCGTCGACTATCGAGTGCAGATCCGGGATTTAGAAGACGGAACCTCCAATCCGAACGAAGCCGATCCCGACGAGCTCGAATTCATCGATGCCGATGCACCCAAGCGTGTCACCGTTCAAGCCAATATGGTGAGTGCAAGCTCGAGCGAGAATCCGGATGCCGTGCCAATCGGCTTGAAGCGCATCCGAGGAAGCGATTGTCTCAATTGCCATGCGATCGACCGAATGCTGGTGGGGCCCGCGTTCTTGGAGATTGCAAACAAGTATCGGGATCAACCGAATGCGGTTGCTACCACCGTGGAGCGAGTCCAAAAAGGCTCCTCGGGCGTCTGGGGTAAAGTTCCGATGTTACCTCATGCACAGCATTCACAACAAGAAATACGGGAGATGGTTGATTGGGTCTTTGCGGTAAAGCCGGATCCCTCGAGCGCAATGGTGACAGGGGTTTCCAATACCGTTGGCCTTTTGCAAGAAAAAAAAGAATTTGAAGGTGGGCTTCGATTGACGGCCAACTATCTGGATCTAGGCCGCGATGCCATTCCCGCGTTGACCGGCACCAAATCCATTGCGCTTCGTTCGCGAACCATTCAAGCGGAAAACGCGTCCGGAATCCACTCCATGCAAGTGCTTGGATCTCACGAAGCAGGTCAAGGAAAATTCTGCGGAGCCATCAATCATGGTTCCTATTTGCGGTTCGACAACATTCCCATCGAACGAATTGGAAAACTGAAGGCTCGCGTTACCTCGGCGGGGGCGGGGGGAATTATCGAGGCAAGAGTCGGGGCAGTGGACGGACCGGTCGTTGCCAAATTGCCTGTTAAGGTGAATGGATCCTGGAACGATTGGTACGAAATCGAAGCGAATTGGGACAATCCGTTGCCATCGCAATCGTCTCGCGAAGACTCGGTATCGGGAAAACGGGCGGCTGTGTTTTTCGTTTGTGTTAACGAAGCGATGCCAGGCGGCCTAATGAACATCGATTGGATTCACTTCGGGAAATAGAAGGCTCCAAGCTTTCCAAAAACGCGGGGGCGAAAGTTGCCTGAGGCTTACGACCCCTCGTGTTTGGCCTGTGCATCTTCAAGCATTTTTCTTGGCGATTGAACATTCGAGGCCGATCGATGGTTATCATATTCCAAACTGATTTGAGCCCATTTTCTCGTTGCTGCAACTTTTTATGTCCGAGCCATCCATTGGTCCTGATGCTACTGAAGCGTCCGTTCGCGTGAATTCCCCTTCGTCCACCCCAAGACCTTCGCACATTTTGGAAGCCAAGGAGCTCTTCGAGGCTGCTGTTCGCGAGGTGAGCAAGGTTTTTGTAGGGCAGGATGAATTGGTACTGACCTCGCTGGTCGCGCTCTTCTCGGGCGGTCATGTGCTGATCGAAGGGGTTCCTGGGTTAGGTAAGACCTTGTTTGTCCGAACGCTTGGACACGTTTTAGGGTGCCAATTCGGACGAATTCAGTTTACTGCGGATTTGATGCCCTCCGACATTACGGGTGCCCCGGTATTGGATTTGAAAACTCAAGACTTTCGCTTTCGGCCTGGGCCCGTCTTCACGCAATTTCTACTTGCCGATGAAATCAACCGTTCGCCAGCCAAAACGCACGCAGCGTTGCTGGAGATCATGCAAGAATTTCGAGTAACGATTGACGGAACCAGCCACGTGGTCCCTCGACCGTTTCTTGTCATGGCCACTCAAAATCCTATTGAGAGTGACGGCACCTATTCGCTGCCAGAAGCTCAACTGGACCGCTTCATGTTCAAGGCGATGGTCGGTTACCCTGACGAACAAGAAGAAGCGCGCGTTCTTCAGATGCACTCCATGCAGGTCGATCTTGGATCGATTCTGAAGAACCAAGTCGCGGTGATAACCAATGCAACTCAGATTCTTGGATTGATTCAAAGCAACGCTACCGTGCGTGTTGAACCCAAACTGCTGACCTATGTAAATCGCATTGTCCGTGCGACGCGAAATTGGCCTACGTTCCATATGGGTGCTTCACCCCGGGCTGGACTGGCAATGATCCAAGGTGCACGGACGTTGGCTGCGTTTCGTGGCCGTGACTTCGCGGTTCCGGACGATGTGGTGGAAATCGCATTGCCCGCACTTCGCCATCGCGTTGTCATGTCCGCAGAGGCGGAAGTGGAGGGGCTCAAAGTGGATTCCGAATTGACTTCCCTTTTACGAAGTATTGAAGTCCCAAGAATTTAATTATGTCCATTTACGATTCCGTTGGGACATACCTTTTTTGGGCGCCTTGGATCGGCTTGCTTGTTCTTGCGTCGCCGTTGCTTTTGCTTGCGTTCGGTTGGCGAATTTTTCCAACCACGCGCTGGTTTGGCCTTCTCATTCCTTTGTGCCTAACAACGCTGCTGATCCTTGTCACTCCCTTGTTCATCTACTTCTTAGTGGTATTGGATCTGATCGTCTTGTCCATGGTTATTCTGGATTTGCTTACCATCACTGGCCCTAGTGGTTTGACTGTGGAAAGGCATACCTTGAGGAGCGCATCGTTAGGGGGCACGCATGATGTCAAGCTATTGCTCGACAATCGAGGTCCACGAACCAAATTGCTCGAGGTCCGAGATGACTTGCCGGACGGATTGACTGCGGAACCTGAATCACAAACGTTGACGCTGAAGCCCGGCAAAAGAGCGGAGCTAGATTATCGCGTTCGGCCAACGCGACGCGGGTCATTTCAGTTCGAGTTTGTATATCTTCGTTTGCGAAGCAGGCTTGGACTTTGGAATCGCTTTATTGAAAAACCGTGCCCGAGTGAGTTGTTGGTTTATCCGGACATGAAGCAGATTGCAGAATATGCTCTCTTGGCGAGAACGAATCGGCTAAGTCTGATCGGAGTCCGCCGAACGCGTAAGATAGGACAAGACAATAACTTTGAAAGACTGCGAGATTATTCGCAGGACGACAACTACAAGCATATCGATTGGCGATCTTCGGCTCGTCGAAACAAACTTACGGTCAAACAGTTCCAAGCCGATCAAAGTCAACGCCTCGTTTTCATGCTGGACTGTGGACGCATGATGACGAACGAATATCGTGGGTTGAGTCTTCTGGACTACGCTTTGAATTCGATCTTGATGTTGAGCTATGTCGCATTGGAACAAGGGGATTCTGTTGGGTTCATTTGCTTCTCGGACAAGATCGAATCGTATGTACCGATGCGAGGCGGGTTATCGCAAATGAATCGCTTGCTGCACGCTGGGTTCAATCGTTTCCCGTCCATGAAGCAAACGAACTATGACGATGCTTTCCTCCATTTTTCGAAAAACTGCCGACGTAGATCGATGGTGGTTTTAATCAGCAATATTATTGATGACGTTTCTGCCGCTCAAGTAAGTGGCTATATGCGCACTCTGCGATCAAGACACTTGCCTGTCATGTGCTTGCTTCGTGATCGGTCGGTATTCGACTATGCCGATAACCCAAGTATGGACGATTCGGTGCTTTATCGCAGCGCCGCAGCAGCACAGCTTCTGATTTGGCGTAATGAGGTGATTCAGAAAATGGAAAACGCTGGCGTCTTGAGCGTCGACGCCTTTCCGGAATCGTTGACAACCCCTTTGGTCAATCGCTACCTACAAGCGAAAGCCAAACATCTGCTGTAGTACTTGGCGAGGTTGCTGCCCGGCTTATTGCGGCTGATTTAGCTTGTTCCAATGCGATGAGATGATCGCAAGCGATTGCTGGTGTAGCAAACCGTTGGTTGCGCAAATACTGCTGTGTCTTCCAAGCGGTAACACTTGGTTCATGCAATCCGTCACCTGGCCGCCAGCCTCAGTCACAAACAATTGGCCCGCCGCATAATCCCATGGATGCAGTTTGTACTCGAAGAATAAACCGTAATGCCCACAGCCAAGGTTGCACAAATCTAAGGCTGCCGCACCGAACCGACGCATACCATGAACATTTTTTCGGAAGAAATCCCCAAGTGTATCGAGCGTCGCTTGCATCATACGATCCCGGTCGTAATAAAACCCGCAGCAGACTACGACTTGGTCTAGGTGAGCGGATTGGTCAACCCTTTGACGAACACCATTATGCCATGCACCTTGGTCGAGCACGGCAACATACAAGTCGTTTCGAATCGGGTTACAGACGACGCCAATCTTGGGCTTGCCTTGATGATAATAAGCGAGCGAGATTGCAAAGTGAGGAATACCATGCATGAAATTGCTGGTACCATCCAAGGGGTCGATAATCCAAAGATCTTCGGAGTCAGCTCGGTCGCTGTGGGACTCTTCCGAGATGATCGCGTGGTTTGGGAATGACTGTCTTATTCGGTTGACGATTCGCTTTTCCGAATCCCAGTCCGCTTCGGTTACGAAATTCGATGTCCCTTTGATCTCGATTTGAACCGACTGCTGAAAGTGCTTTCGAATCGCGATCGCCCCTTCTTCAACCGCGGCCAAAGCGGTTGCAAGCATGGGATGATGGCAGGCTTGTTGAGATTGGCTCATGAATTTGCTTCTTTAGACCTTTGCGATTCGGACCCGATCAAACCAGCCTAACAAACACACTTCGCCAATACTGGCCCAATGAGACTGCTCGCCCCATAGCGACTGGTTGCAGGTTGGACATTTTGGCTCTGTCTCCGAGCTGCTTGGCTCGATACGTTCTCGCATCGAAGGGTCGGTCCACATGGTTTCACATTCGTCGCACAAAACCAAGCCTGTCAATCGTTGGTTGGTGACGCAAATGCGAATCCGACATAAGCCGTCGCCGCAAATTGGACAGGATTCGACATAGATCAGTGGAGAAGTCATGGTGGTCTCGGAATCTCGGAAAGTCAGTGGTGGCAAAAGTACGGTCCCCCGACCGTGGCAAGCTCAAGTTTCACAATGTTATTGGACGGGAAAAGCGGTGATTACCGATTTCCCTCGAACCACCACTCGCATCTTTTTTAGGGCTGGGTTCTTGCGTCGCTTACCATCCGTTCCTCCCAGGAATCCGATGGGTTTCTCGAACGTTGCTTCATACACGACAGCACCCTCATCTTCTTTCTTGGACGAACCTTTAGCTCCCTTGTTGGCCATCGCAAAGGCGCGATCGATTGCCACCAAAAATTCTTTCATGTCCCCGTCGAAGACTCCGTGCGGTCCAGGTCGAGAAGGTTGATCTTCCAAGTGCCGCTCGATATGTTTCAGCCGATGCCCTTCTTCGGAACCCGGTCCATAAACGAGACCTTCCGGTGATTCGAAGCGGTTACGTCCCAGATCTTTGAGTATTCCATGGATCTTATCTTCTGCCGAGTCCTTGGGCCCAGAGTCCTTGGTACCAGAATCGTTCGTTCGGTTGGCAGTCTTGGTCGTGGATGCTTGGACGGCTTCCGCTTTTTTATCAGGGGGTTTCTTATCAGAAGCTTTTTCCGTCACATTTCCAGAGACTTTTTCAGATGCCTTCTCCTTGGAAACGACTTCCTTCGTAGGCTTCGGTTCCTTTTTCGCGGTCGGTTTCTCATCTCCTACCAAGCTTGCAACACTGGGCAGATTCCATCCCAACCACTGGTTAAGCCTAGGTTGAAGTAGAACGTAGCCAATGAGCAAAGCCACCAACACAATCGCCCACTTGGTGGGAATCATCCGCAAGGTGTTGATGGCAGTATCCGTGCGTTTGCGCGAGACCATGTTGTTCAATCAAAGAGAAGAGCGATTCGAGGCTGAAAAAGTGGCAATAACCTAGTCGGTGATTGTATCAGAAGACAGGACGCGATTGACGTGCGTTGATTTTACCGAGCGTCAGCGATGGGTAACACATCCAGCTCGGCCGTCATCGTATGCATTTCAGCAGGTTCAAGCGAAATGGCATTGGAACCGATGTTGGCGGTTTCGATACAAACCATGGTCTGCCATTCTTGGTCGCCGAAGTCTTGCATCCGTTGGCTTTTATCGATCCACGGATTCCAAATGACGGTAGAGCGTGAGCCAGACTTTGAGACTCGGATACGTCGGTTCATTCCGGGATCGTTCAGGAAGCAAGTTGCCTCGGTATCGCCATAGACGCGATCGGTCTCTGCTTGGAAACGGATGGGGGCGTGGCTAGCTGGGCGGTGCGTAGGTGTTCCAACTTTGTCGAGATAAGCGGTGTCTTCGAGCCCTTCCACGGAGACGCGGTGAATGTCTTCAATGAGCAGGTAGGTATGCAAAGCGGATTCGAAGACTTGGCGGTTGGAAGCGTTCGCATCCAATTCCACCGTCATGGCCATACGAAGCATGGTCGAAAGTGTCAGGCTATACTTCACTTGGAAGCCAGCTAGGGAGCAGCCCAAGGTTAACGCCACTTCGCCGTTGCTGCCCATTTGGCATTGCAGCAGATTCCATGGTGTTAATCTCGCCCAGCCGTGGGAAGGCGATTGTGGGTCATTTGCGTTGGGCCCGAACCAAGGAAAGCAAATGGGGACTCCGCCACGAATCGGTTTCCCTGTTTCGTAGAACGACGATTCACTCATCCACAACACCGGGGCGTTACCACGAGGTTGGAAGTGGGTTAGATGTGCTCCTTGCAAGTACATCTCCGAAGAGCACAAATCGGTTTCCAGTCTCAGACGCGTCAAGCCACCGCGTCCAGTCTCGATGGTCAATCCGTCCAACGCAAATCGTTTCGACAAGTCGTTAGCATCCATCGCTTAGGAACCCCACACGACACCGTTACGTTCTGCAATTGCCAAGATCAAAGCTTGCGTTCCGGAATTGCCGCGATCCATGGACTGGAGATACTCGTACAGCTTTTTGGCTAATGAGAGGCCGGGCAAATCCAGTTTCAGCGACTCAGCTTCCTCGATCGCAATTCCTAGATCTTTAACGAGATGGTCCACATAGAATCCAGGTTCGAAGTCACCTTGAAGAATGCGAGGGGTTAAGTTGGTTAGGGACCAACTACCCGCTGCGCCCATCGATACGGACTGAAGCACTAGTGCGGGGTCCAATCCGCTTTGCTGCGCGTACAGCATGGATTCGCACAAGCCGATCATACTTGCTCCGATCAGGATTTGATTGACGATTTTCGTGTGCTGTCCGGATCCGGCGGGACCATGATAGAGAAATGTCTTTCCCAGCAACTTCCAAATCGGTTCGAGCGCATCGAAGGCGGCCTTGTCACCACCCACCATGATCGACAGACGAGCCTCGCGCGCCCCGATGTCCCCTCCTGAAACAGGCGCATCCAAAGACAAGACATTCTTGGAGGCTGCCTCTTGGGCAATTCGAACGGCCAGCTTGGGGCTGCTGGTAGTCATATCCACGATGATGTTTCCGGGCTTGGTATGCGCTAAGACGCCCTCGCTTCCTAACAAGGTTTGCTCGACGTCCGACGGGTAACCTACCATGGAAAAAACCACATCGCTTCGGATGGCAACCTGCTTGGGACTGGAACATCCGACAGCCCCCAGCCCGATCAGGCTCTCCATTTTCTCCGGCGAGCGATTGTAAATGGCAAGCGGGTAGCCTGCACGAAGAAGATGCGCGCACATGCTGCGTCCCATGACACCCGTGCCGATCCATCCCAATCGTGTCGTTTCAGGGTGCACTTCTATCATCGTTCTGCCTTTCTTTAGGCTTGCAGCCGTTGGTATTCGTCTTGAAGCACTCCGGTTACCAAGGTGGTTAATCTGGGTTCTGCTTCGTTTGCTACTGCAATAATTTTTTCGACCACTGCGGGCTCCAGTGCATCAGGCAGACACATGTCGGTGATCACAGAAAAACCGACGCATCGCATACCAGAATGAACCGCCACGATGACTTCGGGCACGGTGGACATTCCCACGACGTCCGCCCCAATCATTCTCAAGAATCGATACTCGGCTCGAGTTTCGAGGTTGGGACCAGTCACAGCCACGAAGACACCTTGATGCGCGACGATGTCGTTCTTTCTGGCGGTTTTCAGGGCGGACCGAATCAGATTCTGATCGTATGGGTGGCACATGTCAGGAAAACGTGGGCCCAACCGATCGTCGTTGATGCCGACTAGCGGATTGCCATTCATGAGATTGATATGATCATCGATCAGCATGATGTCGCCCGCTTTGTAAAACGGGTTCAGGCCACCACAGGCGTTGGAGACCACCAGCAGACCAGCTCCCATGGCTTTCATGACACGAACGGGAAGAGTAATCTGCTGCAAGGCGTAGCCTTCGTACATATGCAGCCGACCTTCCATCACCATGACTGGAAGCCCACACAGGGTTCCACAAACCAACCGACCACGGTGCGATGTCGCAGTCGACTTTGGAAAGTGAGGAATATCGCCATACTCGATTGTTGCTTCCACTTCGATTCTTTGAACTAACGGTCCAAGGCCTGTCCCGAGAATAACGCCTGCATGAGGAGTTTTGTTCCAAACGTTTCGAATGGCTTGGGTGGCTTCTTGGATTTTGTCGAACAGTTCTAGCATCGTTTTAGTCAGTGGGTTGATGAAGAGGTTTGGGGCGAGGAATGAGTTGATATCAGGTGATGAAGGCGAGCCCGTAATGCATTCGCACTTGGCAGCTTGATAAGCCTGGCTAATCGAGTTTGGCGAGGCGTTTGAAAATCCTTGCAACAATCTACTCTCCTAATTTAGCGGCTGGCAGTGCGATTGGATAGTTGGCCTCGGTCCAGCCTCGCCATCCACCATCGACGCTAGTAACCCGTTGGTAACCCATTTTCTGCAAATTGTCCGCGGCCAATGCAGAACGAAATCCTCCGCCGCAATAGAGTAGGATTTCTTGGTGGAAGTCGGGTGCAACTTCTTCAATATCCCGTTCAATGATCCCTTTACCAAGGCTCATCGCTCCTGGAATGTGTCCACGAGCGAATTCGGATTCCTCGCGAACGTCGATCAAAAGAGCATCGTCGCCGCGATCAAGGCGTTCCTTTAGATCGTGAATCGTGCATTCACGAATGCGAGCTCGAGTTTCGGTGACCAACGCGAGGAACTGAGGGGAATGTTGTTTCGCCATCGCTAGGTTGCATTTCGTCAATTTGGTGAAGATGAGTCGTTCTTTCAGAGTGTCATTCGAAAACAACTTGAATTTTTTTGCAACAGGGTGCAGAAACCGGACCATCGATGCCGATGATGGTTTGGCGGGGAAGTACCGACTCAGCGGATGGCACTAAGATCCGGTGAGAATTTGCCTCCTCCACGTGTTCAGGCAACCAAGAAATTGGTTGCTAACGTAACTCAAAAACCATGTTTTCTTCCGAGAATTTCATTGGGACGCCCTTTTGCCGGATGTTTTGGATGTATCGCGTTGGCGACCTCGATTGTTCTTGGTCTGCTGAAGGGCGATCTTCCAGATTCGATATTGACTCAGGCTGTAACCTACACCGTGGTTTATTCTGCGTTAGGTTGGATTCTGGGCAATGTCGGCGATCAACTGGTTCGGCAGAGCGTCGAAATGAATTATCGAGAGCGGTTTGAAAAGTTACGGCAGGCGAACAAGAACTCGGAGTAGACATCGCGTCCGACACTTGAAGGCTCTTTTCCAGAGGCAAAATGCCCCGATTTTGGAAGAGATAGGCAATCTGGTGAAGGAAACAGGTCGCTTCGCAACTTCTTGACTCAATTGATGTGGAATTAACAGGTCCAAGTCAGTAGAGTCCGCGTCCTGGAGCACGCAGCCCCTTGTCGATCAGGATGATTGGCCTGGGGATCATGCGTGGACAACCGGATAGGTTCATGCATCGCTTTGAAAGCAAAGCAAACCAGTAAAACCACTTGATCTTTTCTTCCCAGGAAGATCATTGCCCTTGCCATGTCAGTCACGGAGGTTCGGATGGCGACGATCGTAGCATCGAGCATCGACATTGTTGATGTATGGAACAAATACAAAGCGGATCCAAACAACGTCGATTTGAGAAACATTCTCATCGAACGCTACATGCCTCTCGTACGTTTCAATGGAGAACGCTTGCGAGCGAAGCTCCCTGAAGGTGTAGAGCTGGACGACTTGATCAGCGCAGGTATCTTCGGCTTGATGGATGCGATTGATGCATTCGATTTGAGCCGAGGTGTCAAGTTTGAGACATATTGTGTCCCACGGATTCGCGGGGCCATGTTGGATGAACTCCGCACCATGGACTGGGTGCCGAGACTCGTTCGCAGCAAAGCTAGCAAGCTGAACGAAGCGACCAAATTGCTCGAAGCGAAGTACGGCCGTGCTCCTTCGACGCACGAGCTGTCGACCTACATGAGCATCTCCATCGACGAACTGGAGAAGATGAAGAGCGATGCTTCTGCGGTTGGTCTGGTTTCCTTGAACAAGAAATGGTACGAAACCGACAGCTATAAAGACGTGCGTGAAATCGACGTTTTGGAAGACAAACGCAGCGAAGACCCCACACGTCGGGTCAACAAAAGCGACCTGATGCGATTGGTCACCAAAGGGCTAAACCGCAATGAGCGATTGATCATCATTCTTTATTACTATGAAGAATTGACGATGAAAGAAATCGGTGCGACGCTCGATCTCAGCGAAAGCCGCGTCAGCCAAATGCACACCAGTATCGTGCAGCGTCTTCAAGAGCAGCTTGGACGCCACCGTCCCGATTTCGGATCTTAACGAATCAAGCCAAGCTGATTCAATCGCAATTTGCCGGAGTAGCTTGAGCCTCAACCCTCAAGTTCCTTCGGTTTTTTGCTTTGTTGAGCCGCTGGCGCTAGCCGCGTTGAGTTCAATTGCGTTCGATACTTGGACGCAGCTAGCGCCTGCGGTTCAAGTTAGGACGAAATCATTGCCAGCCAAAGGGCATTTAAATAGCTGATTAGTGCTGTTTCGTTGTGGCGATGTGTTTTGCTAAATCGAGCATGGTCCCCAGTCGTTCGTTGCGAAAAAGCGTTGGGATTTTCTGTCAATTGGGTTATCATCGTGCTGATGAGATCTAATATTTTTTCACTTCTGGCGGCTTGTTTCTTTTCTATCGCGACCGTTTCCGCCTCGGATTTCGAGCGACTGTCTCCGTTGGACTACCAAGTGATTCAACGCGCGACAACCACTGCTGGCGTAATCCCTATTTCCATACGACATCCCGCTGATCTGCCACCTCAGTTTTTATTGCAGGCGCGAATCATTGCGGATTCGAATCCTGAGCCATGGCAGGTTTTGACGGTTGCTCGCCGGGATGGCGCGCTACGCACCAAACTAGACTGGAAGTCGGGAGGGTGGTTTCAACTTGAGCTTCGTGTGACCGTCGACGA
>JBIKLJ010000418.1:0-6872 GCA_044359895.1 Pirellula sp. | reverse complement strand
TCGGCAATGGAGTCGATATCGTCAACATATCCGCGGGTGCCACCGCCAATGCCACGGCCGCAGGAGCTTGGACCGCGACGGCTTTGACCAGTAACGCTGGCACTGCCTCAATTACCGCCAGCGGCTTTAACATCAATGTGAGCTCGGCCACAGGTGCATCCGGCTGGACCATCACCAACAGCGGCAATGCGACGGCGGTGACACTGGTTGGTTCCGCCAATGCCGATACGATCACCGGCGGGGATGGGATCGATACACTCACCGGTGGTGGCGGTAATGATACGCTCAATGGTGGACTGGGTAACGACACGGCCATCTTTACCGGTAATTGGCAAGATTACACGATCACCACAGGCTCGGATGGTCAAGGTACTTTCTACCAACTGGTCGATAACACAGCAGGTCGAGATGGCACCGACAAGATCTACAATATCGAATCGATTCAGTTCGCGGATGGAACTCGCAGCGCGGCTGCGCTGCTGAACTCGGCACCGGTACTGAACGCGAGTGCTAGCCCGACCATGGGTCTCGTTCTCGAAGGGGCGACTAACCCCAGTGGCGTGACGGTCGCTTCGCTCGTCGTCGATGGCAGTATGACCGATGCGGATGGCTCGGCGGTGGAAGCGATTGCGATCACCGGGCTGAATACCAGCCTGGGCACATGGCAGTACAGCGTCAATGGCGGGACGAGCTGGCTGACAATCGATGCGAATCTGGTGAACAACACCACCAATGAACTGGCTTTGCTGCTGGGATCGACGGCGCAGTTGCGGTTGATTCCGTTTGGCGACCTGAACGGCTCGGTCAGCGATGCGATCACCTTCCGGGCGTGGGACCAAACCAGCGGCAGCGAAGGCCAGTACGCGGTCATCACCGCTACCGGCGGCACGAGCGCGTTCAGCACCGCCAGCGATACGGCCTCGATCACGGTGACGGCCATCAATGATGCGCCGACGTTCTTCAGTGGCGATGGCATCGTCACGACCGACCTCGGTACGGGTAACGATTGGGGCAAAGGCGTCACGGTGCAACCCGACGGCAAGGTCCTGGTCGGGGGCTGGGCGTCCAACGGCAGCAACGGTGACTTCGCGCTGGTGCGCTACAACGCCGATGGGTCGCTCGACACCTCCTTTGGCACCGGCGGCAAGGTTACCACCGCCATCGGCACGAGTCAGGATTATGGCCAGAGCGTCACGATCCAGCCGGACGGCAAGATCGTGGTCGGCGGCGTTGCCAGTATCGGCAACAACGACTTCGCGCTGGTGCGCTACAACGCCGACGGCTCGCTCGACACCTCCTTTGGCACCGGCGGCAAGGTCACCACCGCCGTCAGTGCGGTTGACGACTATGGCCAAAGCGTCACGATCCAGCCCGACGGTAAGATCGTCGTCGGGGGCTATGCAGGCGGCGACTTCGCGCTGGCACGCTACAACGCCAACGGCTCGCTCGACACCTCCTTTGGCACCGGCGGCAAGGTCACCACCGCCATCGGCACGAGTACGGATCATGGCTATAGCGTCACGATCCAGCCCGACGGCAAGATCGTGGTTGCGGGCGTGGCCTTGATCGGCAGCAACAGCGACTTCGCTCTCATCCGCTACAACGCCAATGGCTCGCTCGACACCTCCTTTGGCACCGGGGGCAAGGTCACCACCGCCATCGTCACGGGCGCCGATTCGGGCTACAGCGTCACGATCCAGCCCGACGGCAAGATCGTCGTCGGGGGCTATGCCACGATCGGTGGCAACGCTGACTTCGCGCTGGTGCGCTACAACGCCGATGGCTCGCTCGACACCTCCTTCGGCACCGGCGGCACGGTCACCACCGCCATCGGCCCGACTGTCGATGTTGGCAACAGCGTCACGATCCAGCCCGACGGCAAGATCGTCGTCGCGGGCTATGCCTACGTCGGCGGTAGCAACGATGACTTCGCACTGGTGCGCTTCAACGCCGATGGCACGCTGGACACCTCCTTTGGCATCGGCGGCAAGGTCACCACCGCCATCGGTACGGGTAACGATAATGGCAACAGCGTCACGATCCAGCCCGACGGCAAGATCGTGGTTGCAGGCTATGCCAGTATCGGCGGCAACCATGACTTCGCCGTGGTCCGCTACAACGCCGATGGCTCGCTGGACGCTCGGTTAGACTTGGCGAACACCCTCGGCGGCAGCGTCAGCTACACCGAGAACGGCAGCCCGGTGGTCCTCGACAACAACGTGCGGGTGTTTGATGCCGAACTGAGCAGCAGCAACTTCAGCGGCGCGACGCTGACCTTGGTCCGCAATGGCGGGGCCAATGGACAGGACCTGTTCTCGGCCACCGGGACGCTCGGGGTTTTGACCCAAGGCGGTAACCTGGTCGTCGGCGGGACAACGATCGGCTCCGTCACCACCAACAGTGGCGGATCGCTTGTCTTGACCTTCAACAGCAGCGCTACCCATGCCCTGGTCAACTCGGCCATGCAGCAAATCGCCTACGCGAACAGCAGCGACGCTCCGCCAGCCAGTGCACAGCTCGACTGGACCTTCAGTGACGGCAACAGCGGCGTCCAGGGCACCGGCGGAGCCCTCACCGCCACCGGCAACGTCATCGTCAACATCACGGCCGTCAACGATGCACCCGTTGCCGTCAATGACACATTCTCGACCACGGAAGACACAGCGGTCATTTTCGACGTCCGGACTAACGACAGCGATGCCGACAGCGGTTCGCTGAGCGTCACTCAAATCAATGGTACGGCGATCTCGGTCGGCGGCTCGGTCGCCGTCACCGGTGGCAGCGTGATGCTTAATGCCAACGGATCGCTCACCTATACACCGACAGCCAACTACAACGGCTCACCTTCCTTCACCTACACCCTTTCCGACGGTAGCCTGACCGCCACAGCCACGGTCAACGGCACGGTCTCCTCGGCCAACGACGCGCCCGCTCTGAACGCGAGTTCTAGCCCGACCATGGGTCTCGTTCTCGAAGGGGCGACTAACCCAAGCGGCGTGACGGTTGCTGCGCTCGTCGTCGATGGCAGCATGACCGATGCCGATGGGTCGGCGGTGGAAGCGATCGCCATTACCGGGCTGAATACCAGCCTGGGCACATGGCAGTACAGCGTCAATGGCGGGACGAGCTGGCTGACAATCGATGCGAATCTGGTGAACAACACCACCAATGAACTGGCGTTGCTGCTCGGTCCGACAGCCCAGTTGCGGTTGATTCCGTTTGGCGACCTGAACGGCTCGGTCAGCGATGGAATCACCTTCCGTGCCTGGGACCAGACCAGCGGTAGCGAAGGTCAGTACGCGGTAATCTCCGCTACCGGCGGCACGAGCGCGTTCAGCACCGCCAGCGATACGGCCTCGATCACAGTGACGGCCATCAATGATGCGCCGACGTTCCTGAGCGGCGATGGCATCGTTACCACCGACATCGGTACGGGTACCGATTTCGGCTATAGCGTCACGGTGCAGCCCGACGGCAAGGTCCTGGTCGGGGGCTATGCCACGATCGGTGGCACCGACGACTTCGCGCTGGTGCGATACAACGCCGATGGGTCGCTCGACACCTCCTTTGGCACCGGCGGCAAGGTCACCACCGCCATCGGCACGAGTACGGATCAGGGCCGGAGCGTCACGATACAGGCCGACGGCAAGATCGTGGTCGGCGGCGTTGCCAGTATCGGCAACAACGACTTCGCGCTGGTGCGTTACAACGCCAATGGCGCGCTCGACACCTCCTTCGGCACCGGCGGCATGGTCACGACCAACATCGGCACGGGTCACGATGTTGGCAACAGCGTCACGATCCAGCCCGACGGCAAACTCGTGGTTGGCGGCTATGCCTGGAACGGCACCAACAATGACTTCGCGCTGGTGCGGTACAACGCCAACGGATCGCTGGACACCTCCTTTGGCACCGGCGGCATTATCACCACCGCCATCGGCACGGGCAACGATCAGGGCCTCAGCGTCACGATCCAGCCCGATGGCAAGATCGTCGTCGCGGGCTCTGCCTCTGACGTTAGCACCAACGACTTCGCGCTGGTGCGTTACAACGCCAACGGCACGCTCGACACCTCCTTCGGCACCGGCGGCACGGTCACCACCGCCATCGGCACGAGTAACGATGTTGTTCGCAGCGTCACGATCCAGCCCGACGGCAAGATCGTGGTCTCGGGCATTACCTCGAACGGTAGCAACTTCGACTTTGCCCTCACCCGGTACAACGTGGACGGCTCGCTCGATACCTCCTTTGGTACCGGCGGCAAGGTCACCACCGCCATCGGCACGAGTCAGGATCAGGGCTACAGCGTCACGATCCAGCCCGACGGCAAGATCGTGGTCGGGGGCTATGCCGGGATCGGCAGTTCCATTGACTTCGCGCTGGTGCGCTACAACGCCGATGGCACGCTCGACACCTCCTTTGGCACCGGCGGCAAAGTTACGACCGCTATCGGCACGGGCAACGATCAGGGCAATAGCGTCACGGTGCAGCCCGACGGCAAGATCGTGGTCGGGGGCTATGCCACGATCGGCAGCACCTTGGACTTTGCGGTGGTGCGCTACAATGCCGATGGCACGCTCGACGCTCGTTTCGATCTGGCCAGCACCCTCGGCGGCATCGTCAGCTACACCGAGAACGGCAGCCCGGTGGTCCTCGACAACAACGTGCGGGTGTTTGATGCCGAGCTGAGCATCAGCAACTTCAGCGGCGCGACGCTGACCTTGGTCCGCAATGGCGGGGCCAATGGACAGGATCTGTTCTCGGCCACCGGCACGCTCGGGGCGTTGACCCAAGGCGGTAACCTGGTGGTCGGCGGCACGACGATCGGCACGGTCACGACCAACAGCGGCGGATCGCTGGTCTTGACCTTCAACAGCAGCGCCACCAACGCCCTGGTCAACTCGGCCATGCAGCAGATTGCCTATGCGAACTCCAGCGAAGCTCCGCCAGCCAGTGCACAGCTCAACTGGACCTTCAGTGACGGCAACAGCGGCGTGCAAGGCACCGGCGGAGCCCTCACCGCCACCGGCAATATCATCGTCAACATCACGGCCGTCAACGACGCACCTGTCGCGGTCGCTGATACCGCAACCGCCGTCGAAGCGGGTGGAACAACCAACGGCACAGCGGGAACGAACCCCACGGGTAATGTGCTCACTAACGACACCGATGTCGATGCCGCTGACACCAAGACGGTAAGCGGAGTTGCAGCGGGCACAGTTGGAAGCGCTTCGACGAATGTAGGTTCGGTAGTAACTGGTACGTATGGTTCGATCAATATCGCTGCCAATGGCGCTTATACGTACACGGTCGATAACACAAACGCAACCGTGCAAGCGTTGCGAACGTCGGGGCAATCTCTGAGCGACGTCTTCACTTACACAATGCGAGATACGTTTGGCGCTACCTCCACCACACAAATCACGGTCACCATCCAAGGTGCTAACGATTCGCCGAATAATATCACAGGCACATTAACCATCGCCGAGAACTCTGCCAATGGGGCAGCGGTTGGGACAGTGACCGGTCAGGATGTCGACACCGGTGACGCGTTCACGTACAGCTTGACCGATACCGCAGGTGGGCGCTTTGCGATCAACGCGGCAACGGGCCAAGTGACGGTTGCCAACGGTAGTTTGATCGACTTCGAAACGGCATCCAGCCACAACATTACGGTCCGCGTCACTGACCTCGCCGGTGCGACTTTCGACAAGGTGATGTCGGTTGCCGTGACCAATACCAATGAAGCACCAACATTCTTGCTTGGGGATGGAATTGTCACCACCGAAGTCGGCGTAGGCGAAGACGTAGCCTACAGCGTTACCTTGCAGAGCGACGGCAAGATCGTCGTTGCAGGCTTCAGCGATAACGGCTACAACGCTGACTTTGCCCTCACCCGGTATAATGCCGATGGCTCGCTCGACACCTCCTTCGGCGGCGGCGACGGCATCGTTACCACCGATGTCAGCAACAGCGACGACTACGCCTACAGCGTCATCCTGCAGCTCGACGGTAAGATTATCGTCGCAGGCTACAGCGACAGCGGCAGCAGCAACGACTTCGCCCTCACCCGCTACAACGCCGATGGCTCGCTCGACACCTCCTTCGGCGGTGGCGACGGCATCGTCACCACCGCTGTCGGGGCATACACCGACATAGCCACCAGCGTCACCCTCCAGTCCGACGGCAAGATCGTCGTCGCAGGCAGCAGCTATAACGGCGACAACTACGAAAACAACTTTGCCCTCACCCGTTACAACGCTGATGGCTCGCTCGACACCTCCTTCGGCGGCGGCGACGGCATCGTCATCACCGCCATCGGGCCGGCATACGACGACATGGCTCAAAGCGTCACCGTCCAGTCCGACGGCAAGATCGTCGTCGCGGGCTACAGCTTAAACGGCAGCAACACCGACTTCGCCCTAGTGCGTTACAACGCCGATGGCTCGCTCGACACCTCCTTCGGCGGCGGCGACGGCATCGTCACCTCCAATGTCAGCAACAGCGACGACCAGGCCTACAGCGTCATCCTGCAGATCGACGGCAAGATCCTGGTCGCAGGCTCCAGCCACAACGGCGTCAGCGACTTCGCCCTTACTCGTTATAACGCCGATGGCTCGCTCGACACCTCCTTCGGCGGCGGCGACGGCATCGTCACCACCGAGGTCGGGGGGGACAGCGACATGGCTCGAAGCGTCACGCTCCAGCCCGACGGCAAGATCGTCGTCGCAGGTTACGGCAACCTCGACTTCGCCCTCACCCGCTACAACGCCGATGGCTCGCTCGACACCTCCTTCGGCGGTGGCGACGGCATCGTCACCACCGCTGTCGGGGCATACACCGACATAGCCACCAGCGTCACCCTCCAGTCC
>JBIKLJ010000069.1:0-23075 GCA_044359895.1 Pirellula sp. | reverse complement strand
CAGCAAACTCGCACCGATCGCAAAAGTGGCGAACATGCTCAAACGCCATCTTGAAGGAATCCTTGCATACATCACACATCGAATAACAAACGCCACGAGCGAGGGCTTTAACAGTCGTATCCAATCGTTCAAAAGCGCCGCGCGAGGTTTTAGAAACTTTGAAAACTACCGGACACGAATCCTGTTCTTCTGCGGACGACTGGAGTTAATTCCCAATGTTTCCAACCACTAAGAAAAATCAAAGGGGTCAGGCCTCTTTGATGGTAGCGTGGAGGTTTTTTTGGGTCAGCAAGTCGTTGAGACATCCGACTCGTCTGCTTGTAGTGATCGCTCCTAAACATTGTTTCCGAGGCGAGGAAACGCTGGAAGCAGACTTGCACTTCGAATCAAAGAGGCCTGCCCCCTTTGATCCTGACCCGGCTGTAGCAGATGGACTTCAGATCCTCAAAAACTTGGGTATTGGTATTTGAAATGAAAAGACCTTGTGAAGGTGACCTAATCGAGATTGCAGCAAGAAACAAGTTTTACTACATCCAATATGTCGGAGTGCACCCTGAATATGGCGATACGATCGCAATCGTCCCAGAATCCTATTCGCATTCGGTAGAGCGACCATTGTTGCTGTTCGACAATCCAAGTTGCTATCTTATCTTTTACCCGGTAAAGGCCAGTTTGCGGCATAAGCTAATTCGAATTATTGGAAACGGACCATGCCGTTTTTGCGTACCAACAACACTTCGGCGCCCCGGGAGAATTGATTCAGGTCCGGTTGTTGCCAATTGGTTCATTGACGAAGCGGACGGCACAACCCGGGTAACGGAGAGACTTTCACAACTTGAGAAGGAGATTCCACTAGGGGCCGGGTGGAATCACGAAATGCTCTTGAATAGGATTGACAAAAAATGGCATCCGAGAATGTACGTATGAAGAGCAACGAAGTGAGCAACTCAATCCCCAATCCTGAAGACCTTCACTCATTTCTGCACTACTTCTATTTTAAGGACCACAAAGCGGCCACCGCTAGCTACAGTTTGTTCCGGTCGCAATGCCTCCACGGCAGGACATGCAGGGACCCATACCAAAGCTTACGTGAACGACTTGATCAGGGTCATGAAAGGGAGGACTTCCCCAGCGGACATCCAGGCAGGAATTGATGAATTGTGGGTACTTATAAAAGGTGGTAACTATTGATGCCAGATACAACTTATGTATACATCCTGGAACCCATATTGAATGATCCGAGGTTCGACGGATGTGTATTTGCCGAGGAAGCAAGGTCGGTATTAGGCCACGACAACCCCTCAAGGGATTTTGATACGAAAGATCATGAGATGCTTAGTTGGAAGCCTATGCTTTTGAGCACCAACTGGAAACCACAACCAGTCAAAGGACCTGCAAATGCGTTCAATGACTATCCGTGCTTGGAATTGAGCAATCCCACCTTCAGCAAGCGCGCCGTCCAAGCCTTGGGTACAATGCTCTCTGGAAATGGCGAATTACTGCCTTTAAAAACAAAAACCGGAGAGTACTTTGTGTTTAACTGCACAACAAAGCTCGCGGCGCTCAATTCGAAAGAGTCTATTTTAAGTCGCACTGCCGATGACAGAACTGCGCTATGGGTAAAGTACTTTTCTTTTATAAAATCGAAACTTGAAGGCGCGACAATTTTTCGCGTGCCTGAGCTTCCCAACTTTTATCTAGTGACAGATAGATTTAAGCATGCTGTTGAATCGGCCAATTTGAATGGATTCAACTTCGTTCCAGTCTGGCCACTCCCCAGGGGAGTGGATTGGCATATGGAAGAGTCCAAGCGTAGAAAGGTGAAGGGGCGTGTGAAAATTTCAGGCCAAGCTTTAATTCTCCGATTTCGGTTAGCCAAGCAAAAGCCGAGTATCGCTGAAAAAAAACTGGCACTAAGTATTAGTGAATCGGATGAAATCAAAGGGGTCAGGCCTCTTTGATAGCTGCTTGGAGGTTTCTTTGGGGCAGCAAGTCGTTTAGAAATCCGACTCGTCTGCTTGTAGAGATCGCTCCTAAACATTGTTTCTGATGCGCAAGAACGTTGGAAGCAGACATGTACTTTGAATCAAAGAGGCCTGACCCCTTTGATCGCTTACAAAGAGGCCTGACCCCTTCAAAGAGGCCTGACCCCTTTGATCGCTTACGGGTCAATCCTGTCTATCGCTCCACACCGTAACTGCGTCCAAAGCGACTTGTTACGGCCTACTTGATTTCAGGATGATTGCTGTCGAAAAATGCGGGGCGAAAAATTGTTCGCGGAAGCATGATCCTGAGATTTTTTGACCGTCATTTTTCGACAGATGCTTTTCAAGAAAAGAATTGGGGCAAGACCAAGGGGGGACGTGTTAGCGCGCCAAACCTGTTGCGAAAGCGGACACGAGACCTACCTGCGCCTTGGGTATCAAGAATCTGATTTTTCCACAAAGACACCCTGGCGACCGTCTTTGCCGTTGAGCAACAATTGATCCCCTTCATTGACTCCTGATTGGATTTCGATCCAATCGTCTTCCTGCCGTCCAAGGGAGACGTATTGCTCGATGAGCTTACCATTGACAATTTTCCACACTTTATCGACACCTGCGAATCGAACCAGAGCGGATAAGGGGATGACGGTGGCGGTAGCTTCAGGTTCAATGACAATCAGGCCTTCGGCAAACAGCCCGCTTCGTAGCTTGCCGTCGGCGTTGTCGATATTAGCTTCAAACACAAGAGACCGATTGGCGGGATCGAGACTTGGGCTGATGCGAGTGATCGAGACCGTGCGTTGTTGATCGCTGAGATCAAAATCAAGAGAGATACTTTGCTCGAGCTGTATTTGCTGAGCGTAGCGTTCTGGTACGCTTCCTCGAAAACGAAGCACGCTTGTTCGAGCGATCGTCATCAAAGCTTGGCCCGCTTGAACGTAGGTTCCAGTGGCGATGATTCGCGATTCGATAACGCCCGCGAACGGAGCCCGTATCGTGGTTTCTCGCAAACGTTGGTTAGCAAGATCGCGAAGAGCGGATTGGACGGAGATCAAAGCGATCTTTTCACGGACTCCGTTTTGAGCGGACGAAAATCGAGCCGAAGCAACTCGTTCTGCCGACTCAGCAAGATCAAGGTCGGTATCCGATACGGCGTCGCGGCTTGCTAGTTCGCGCAGACGAACCACGGCCTTTTTGGCTTCGTCCCAGATGGCTCGTGCTTCACGAACGGGAGGGGCGTTGTCGGTGTCCAACTTTTCGAGCGGGTCGTCCGGTTTCAGGCCAACCGCCGATCGGGCCTGCAGCAACTGAGCTTCCGCCTGGCGGGCTTGCAGGACATATTCGGAAGAGTCCAATTGCACCAAGACATCATCTTTAGCGACAACATCCCCAAGATCGACAGGCACGTTGGAGATTTGACCTGCGACCTTGGAGCCGACGGTGGTTGTTTCATCCGCGACCAAAGAGCCTTGGCACTTAAAGAGTTTTGGCCAGACTTTTGGTTCGACCGTGAACGCTTGTCCGTCGACTTGGACCAATTCCAAAGGTTTTTGTTCTTTTGGGGCATTTTCAGGGCTGCACCCTGAAGCGAGCGCGAGCGCAATTGCGAAAGCGGCACGAACCGAATGAGACGGGTTATGCAGGTGGGTGGACCGAGGATGCGGCTGGGGAGTCGAGAATTCTCGCATGAGTCGGGACGGGATGGAGTGGAGGGCGGTTTTGGCGATGCCGACGTGGTCCCCTATTGTAGTCGGTGCCTGCTATAATTCTAAGACTTGCTGGGTTTTGCAGGCGGAAGGGTTGATTTGCACAGCATTGTGCAGCGAGAAATCTCAGATTTAACACGTCTTTAACGTCGAAAGAGCTTTTCTTTGAAGCGATCTATTTGGTTCATTTCGGACACGCACGGCGAGCATGAAGCGCTTTCCGTTCCCGACGTCGACATGGTGATTCATTGTGGCGACGAGTCCAACAATGGAAATGCTTGGTTCAATGAACCTGAATCGCGTGAGTTTTTTGGCTGGTATGGTGCATTGTCTGCCCCCAACAAAGTCTTCGTCCCAGGCAATCACTCGACCGCGATCGAAAAGGGGCTGGTGAAAGCGACGGATTATCCTGCAGTGCACTTCCTGATCCATCAGCAACTCGATTGGTCCGGGCTCAAGCTATTTGGTTCTCCCTACACCCCCACGTTTTTCGATTGGGCGTATATGAGAGAGCGATCGGAGTTGGACGAAGTTTGGGCGACGATCCCGGACGACATCGACATTTTAATGACGCACGGGCCACCCAAGGGCATTTTGGATGTGACGCGTGACATGGAGTCCGAGAATATGATACATGTTGGTTCCAAGTCGCTTCGCAAGCATGTGGAGCAGCGCATCAAGCCGCTCTACCATGCGTTTGGACATATTCACGACGAGCGATCGGTTCGGAATTTCGGCCAAGTGCAATACAACGAGACGTTGTATATGAATTGTTCCTGTTGCGACCTATCTGGTCGGCTGAAGAACAATGGCATCGTTGTTGAAGTGGCTGTTGGCGTGTGATCGTTCCCTTTAGGCCATCCGTGCCATAAACAATTCACGTTGGCACATGAGTTCTTTGGGCATCGAATGATAGAGTCTTAAGAAGAAATCATTTTGGCTGGTGATCTCTGCGAGCCATTCTTCATTGCGGAAGCTCATTGCCTCGTCGAAGAGTTCGCGATTGAAGCCATCCAGGCCTTCGGTGGAGAAGCTTTTCCAGTCGGGGATCCAGCCGATGGGTGTTTCGTGCCCTGCAATCTTTCCTTGGCATCGCAAGACAATCCATTCCAGGACTCGCAAATTTTCTCGGAAGCCGGGCCATAAGAATTTGCCGTTGGAATTCTTCCGGAACCAATTCACATGAAAAATACGAGGCAGGCGTTTGATATTCTTGCGCATCTCTAGCCAATGGCCAAGATAGTCGCCCATATTGTAACCGCAGAAGGGCAGCATGGCCATCGGATCGCGTCGCACCGTACCCACGTTGCCGGTAGCGGCTGCGGTTGTTTCAGAACCTTGAGTTGCACCCAAGAAGACACCGTGCGTCCAATCAAAGGCTTGGAAGACCAGAGGCATGGTGGTTGGGCGACGGCCGCCGAAAACGATTGCGTCGATCGGCACTCCGTCTGGATCTTGCCAATGCGAATCGATGTTTGGGCATTGGCCTGCTGGGGCAGTGAAACGGGAGTTAGGATGCGCAGCGAGTCGCCCGCAATTGGGGGTCCAATCCAGTCCGGTCCAATCGATCAAGTGAGCAGGAGGCTCGGAATGCCCTTCCCACCATACGCCCCCTTCGTCGGTAAGAGCAACGTTTGTGAAGATCGTGTTGCGTGACATCGATTGCATGGCAGCCGCGTTCGATTGCCAGGATGTTCCAGGGGCGACACCGAAGAAACCGGTTTCCGGATTGATGGCGTGTAGCTTTCCGGTTTTGCCAGGCCAAAGCCAAGCGATATCGTCCCCTACCAAGGTCGTTTTCCAGCCTAGCTGACGATAGCTTTCGGGGGGGACAATCATGGCCAAGTTGGTTTTGCCGCATGCGCTGGGGAAGGCAGCCGTCAAATACGTTTTCGTTCCCTCTGGGGTTTCTAGACCCATGATCAGCATATGCTCGGCCATCCAACCGGCATCGCGAGCGATCGCGCTTGCGATACGTAACGCAACACACTTTTTGCCTAGCAGTGCATTTCCGCCGTATCCGCTTCCAAAGGACCAAACCTCGCGGGATTCCGGGAAATGGACAATGTACTTCTCTTCATTGCATGGCCATGGAACGTCGGCTTGACCGGGTGCGAGCGGGGCGCCGATGCTGTGCATGCAAGGGATGTAGTTTCCGGAGCTGCCTAATTTCCTCAGGACATCGCTGCCCATGTGGGACATGATCCGCATGTTCACCACCACGTAGGGGGAGTCGGTCAACTGAACACCGACCAGAGCCAGCGGACTTTCCAACGGCCCCATGCAGAATGGGACCACGTACATGGTTCGTCCACGCATGCAGCCCGAAAATTTTTCGTGCAACGTTTCTCGCATGACTTCGGGCGAGCGCCAGTTGTTGGTTGGCCCTGCATCCACTTCGCGCAGGGAACATACGAATGTGCGGTCCTCTACCCGAGCTGTATCGGAGGGATTGCTTCGTGCGAGAAACGAATTGGGATGTAAGGTTGGATTGAGTCGAATGAAGGTTCCGGATTGGACAAGCAAGTCTGTCAATCGATCCCATTCGGCTTGGGAGCCATCACACCATTGGACCTGATCAGCACCGCAGTGCTGAGCCATGCGTTCAACCCAGGAGGCAAGAGAATTGTGGATTGGGTTGAAGGTTTCGGGATGATTCTGCATGGACAATTCAGGCCAACTGTTTGCGTTGATAAAGATAGGGATTTAGAGTCGGGTCATTGTACATTTTCATTTGCCGATAGGTTCGATGACGTTTGGCGCCAGCGTAGATGTCTTCCAGAAGATCTTTCAGCGACTGCGCTAGGTCTTGTCTTTGAAGGCGACAAATTGCGAGCCTGTTGTTGACTTTTTCAAAATGCGAATCATCGGCATCATCTCGAGAAAGTTGTTCCACCAGATGGTAGATTCGAAGCGACATAATCGACAATCGATCCATGGCGCTGCCAGGTGTTTCGGTGTTCAGCTGTGCACCGTCTTGGGGTGATACGGACAGTTGTAATAAATCCGCTGTTATCCAATCATCAATGCGCTCGATCCAGTCATTGCGAGCTTGGTTGAAGCGATCGATGTTTCGCTTGACGGTGGCGATCTGTGAATCGGATACATCGGGGCTGCGCGCGATATCTTCTTCGTGCCAAAGTTGGTAGTTGAATTGGTGTTGTTGGCAAGCGATCGCGAGAAGGCTTTCCACGTTTCCGTTTACGGAATAGGCGTTCGAAATTGGCTCCCGATGCCAACGTGCGACGCATTCTTCCTGCATCCGAGTGATTTCGTCAACGCAGATTTGCATGATGTTGATTTCCTGTCGAGGTTGTTACCAAAACGTGAACTTGTTTTGGGGTTTGAAGAGACAACGGCGATTTAAGTACACATCGAATTCATTTAGGCGGCTCGAATGGCTCGGCAATTTTGAGACCACTGGACCCAATCGGTCACTTCGGCCAAGTCCGGTGCGGTCGATCCTCGGAGGATTCGAACACCCGACTTGGAGCTCGCGAATCGAGTCACTTTATCGAAAAGGGAAGCTGGGTCAGCGGCAGCGACTTGTTCGGCGGTGGTGTATCCTGACCCGACCAAGAGTTGGGCGTCGTGCCCTCGTAAGTTTGGAATTCGGCAAACGAGCAAGGCTTGGTACTGCCATTGGGCAACGGTATCAGCGGAAACGCTTTTGTCAGCGAGTTGCGCTGCGAGCGAAGCAGTGTCGGACGCCATCAAATCGCCGATCGACAGTACGTTGAGCGGAGCGAGTTTTTCGGCCATGCGAGGGCCGATGCTGGGCGCGTCCACCACGGGGCTTTCGATATCGAGAAAGAACTTCCATTGGGAAGCCGTCGCGCTTTGCGTCGCAGTTGTGGTTCGAGCAGGGCGAGTCGCTGTTTGCTCGCTTGCATCGTCGTATTGCGAAGACCGAACTACGCGTGGTCGCATCTGCGGTTCAGCATGCGAATTATCAAATCGAGTTCTTTTCGAGGCTTCATTCGAACGATCCGAGGAACGTTGCACTGAAGGTTGGCGTTCAAATCGTTCGCTGTCTCTAGGATTTCGACGTTGGTTGATGGCTCGTTTCATGTCTGCCAACCAACCGTGAATGCGCGACACTTCGAACGAGCTTGCGCGGCGAACCAAATCCTGGCCGGCGTAACTGTCCAAGAAAGACTCGACGCGAGCCACCAGATCGCCAGCACCGATATCCCGCAGCAGGCCAGGACGATTGATTCCGCACCCGACAAGAACCTGAGCATCAAAGGCACGCAGCATTGGAGTTCCGCACATCAAGTCCGCGACATTCTGAACCTGTTCAAGCATGTCGGCATCGACGCGAATGGTTGCTCCCAGCGAAGAGGCGTTGCTTCGCAGCAAGTCCCCGACGCGGTAGATGCCTTGGGAGTTTAGGCGACGCGCGAATTCGCGGTCCACGCCGGGTGCTTCGGAGACGAGGCTTTCAGGTTGCAGAAAGGTTCGTCGAGCGTTGGAGTTGGTCGTGGTTTCGACGAACTTGGTCGGATGGCTAGTTCGGGCTTGGAGTTCGGGGTGCCACCAGGAGTAGGTCGATTGCTCGTTGGCTAGCCCGGTGAGTTGGCGATTGATTTCGATGATCTCTCCGTTGGGAGAATCCGCTCCGACCACTCGCCAGGACCGTCCGTCGGTGAACGGCAACATGGCTGTAGGATGACGAAGAGATGGGTGAAGACCTACTTCGTATGCCCCATCCAGAACTAAGTTTGGACGGGCAAACCGCATGATTTCTTGCATCCGCGAAACGGTTCCACCGTGCGCGGCAATTCGACGAGCGGTGTATTCATCGTTGGTGGAGATCAGCAACTGGCGTCCATCGCGTGAGAAAGTCGCCAAGACGTGAAGGACTTGTTCCAACGCGTCCCCTTGGAATGCGTTGATGGAATCGTCCAGCAGCATTGGGATTCGCCCGATTCTTGGAACGGCGGCATCGGCGATGGCAAGACGGATCGCAAGGTCAACTAGCTTGCGATGGCGCGTGTTTTCGGTAGGAACCATTCTGTCGTAGAACTCGGAACGACCGGATGCGGCTGCGGCGCCATGGTTCACGGCATGGTAGGCATCCGAGTAGTTATCCGAATTTTGGAGGTAGGAAGCTTCTACCGCCCAAACAGGCAATTGACGCACGGCACCGGAGGTCATATCACGGAGATACTTTTCGACCTTGGGAATCAGGGAGCCATCGGTGGTACGTCGGTAGGGTGATCTGGTCTTTAGATGCGATTGGATTTCGCTGAGGCGGCGATGAGCTTGAACGCGACGATCCCAGCGGCGAATCATTTCTTCGGCATGTGCATGTTGCTCGCGCAGTTGCGAATCATCCCAGTGTCGGTAAACGGGGGCGGTTGTGCTTGCGGAGCTCACTGCGTTTCGAATGAGCAGCTCCACACTTGCCTGTTCTGCGAGCAAATGCTCGACGCGAGTTTGAAGTCGGGTGCGTTCCAATTCGAATTCGGAGCGGTTGGTACCAGGACGACCTTGAAGTGGAGAGGACAAGTTCGACGATGGATGCATGGAAACGTTCGCAAAATTCATGCGATGGTCATCGCGTCGATGCGAATCGAGTTTCAGATTTGCTTCCTGGATGACGATATCTTGAATTTGCGCACGTAGCTTCGAGATTTCAATTTGAATCGACGCGAGGCGTTCGCGAAGAGGTGGATGGGCCGCATCTTGGGGACGTGGCGATGGCGTGGAAGAAGCGAGTGTCGATGCAGTGGCATTCATGCTATGCACGTGTTGGATTTCGGCGGCTAATCGGTCTCGTTCGATCGACCACCAAGCGCGATCATGATCGACGTTTTCGACATGACGAAGCCGTTCGAGCAAATCTTGTTCTTCCGCTTTGAGGCGTTGGTAGCCTTCGTCCAATTGTGATTTCGCATGAGCGTGTACACCCAGTCGGCTCGCAGCCCACCAAAGCTTTTCAGGGGAAACGGTTCCGAGCGGGCTACAGAAAACCATGCCCAGGATGTCGCCTCGGAGCTCGTCCCATCGCTGATCGTGATCGTCCCCTTCGGTAAGAATGTTGCCGAGACCGCTGAGTCTTAGGCTGTCGTCGGCGTGAATGGGGCGTTCTGAGGGATGGAGAGGGGAATGCAAAAATCGGTTCGGTGATTGAGAGGCCCCGGAGGAGGTGGACATCATGCGAACGTGGCCCGAGGCATCCACCCATTGCATGGATCCATCTAAGGAGTCATGAAATTCTTCGTCGTAGGTTGCCAGTGCATCGTTGCCACGGAAGAGAAGAGTTCGCACAAATCGAGCGAGCGTATCGCTGCCGCCTGGGATGGGTGCATAGATTGCGTTTAATCCATTTCCGAGCGGTCCAACTTGGAGATGTTCGGCCGAGTTTTTACGGTCGATGTCCAATCGATTGATGTGCATTTAGGGTTCCTCCCTCTTCAGATTCCTTATTCGAAGCGCTCGATCCATTCGATGCGCCGTGGGTCAATAAGGAGCCTAGCACAATGGCGTAATCTGGGTAAAGAGCATTTTCTGGTAGCATATCACGCTCAAGCAAAGCCGTGCCCAACCAACTGAAAAGGTATTCGAATGAAAGCATTTCCGATCAACGGTAACATAACTGACTGGCTCCAGTCCCTTCCTCGCCTCGTTCCGCTTCGGGCAAAGTTGTCTGGTTCGACGTCTCAAGAAGGAGAGGGCTTGGGAAGGTTGATTGCAGAATCCGAAGTGCCGGTCGATTCGTTGGTTGCTGCATTGCTTTGGCTTCGCATTGGAATCATCGAGCCGGCACATGAAATCGTGCAAGACGATTCCACGCAAAATGGAAGCTACTTGCATGGAGTCGTTCATCGTTTAGAAGGAGATTTTTGGAATGCAAAGTATTGGTTTCGGCATGCCAAGGATAAACGATGGATGCAATTACTATCGAATGCCGTCGTGCAGCGAGTGGCACAGAACGGGTTGCTGGACATTGCGACCGAACTGAAAGTGATTCATCAAGGTGCGTTTTTGCCAACCGAATTCGTGTCGGCCCATGAGTATTTGAGTTCCAGTCCCCGCCCCAACACGGAACATGAGGATGCAGTTGGACGGATTGCCTTTTTAGAATGGGAATGCCTTTGCGAACTCGTTGGGGGTTCATGAATCGCGGGCGTTGGTTTTGGTGTTGTGAAAAACCGGAAGGAACTTAAGACTTCTGGCACCAGCGCCAGCGGCTCAGTAAAGCGAAAAGCGAAGTGCCGATTCACCCAATAAACATCGCGTGATTGCTTACTTTGCTATTTTAGGTTAGGCAAAGTAGATGCTTTGGGACAGACGGTTTCCAGGTTTGGCGGTATTTCGGCTTCCACGCGACGAAGCGTCCAATTGAATCCTCCTAAAAGCAGAGATTCAAAAATGGGGTTGGGCCATACATCTTCACGATGTCCCATCGACGTGTAAAAAACGCGGCCTTGCCCGTGTTTGCGAGCCCAAGTTGCTGGGTAAACGGGGCGCTTGTAATCTGCATCGACCATCCCTTCGGTCTCTTGCACCAGAATCACGTGCATGTCCGGAGCGAAGTTTTTCAGACTGTACCATTCATCATTGAGGCGAAAAGATTGGGTGGTCGTTGAAGCGTTTTCAGTGGGCAAGCCGGGGAAGGTGCTGGATGCAATTCGCATGGTAGCTTCTTGTTGACGGCCGTGGCGAATGAACTCGCCGCCAATCATTTGAATATAGGGATCTGGGGTTGCTTGGCCTTCGAAGCGATCGCCTTCCGAATGGAACGTGTCGGAAGCCGCGTGCGCCCCTGCGAAGCCTTTTCCACCTGCAATCGACTCGAGCAAATTCTTTTTGCCTTGGATGGTCATGGGTGGCTGTTGGTCTGTACCGGAAGTGGTCAGGTCCAGCGATGTAAAGAAGAAGAAACCGTCGAATTGCTGGTAGTCCTTATCAAAAATTCTACCATCCTTGGAGCAATAGACATCGATGTTGTTTTTCTTTCCAAGTTCCGTCACGAGCCGCTCGGCGTAGGCAAGTTCCGTTCCTTCGCGTGTGATTACGCTGTGCTGAAACCCGGAGCTCTTGGTAAAAAACAGCAATCGTTTTCGCTCCAGTTCAGCGCTTTGTGCTGTCTGAAAAAAGGCGGGGGACAGGGACAATGACCCGAGAGCACTTGCGCCTTGCAAAAGGATCTGACGTCGATTGGGGCATTGGTAGGTTTGCATGGGTTATCTTCTTTCCAAGGGGTGTTACGCGATGCCGCCGAAGCGTCGATCTCGCTGGTGGTAATCTTGTATTGCTTGCATCAGATCAGGCTTATCAAATTCTGGCCATGCCTTCTTGGTGATCCACAGTTCGCTATAGCTGATTTGCCATAGCAGATAGTTGCTAATGCGCATTTCGCCGCTAGTTCGGATGAGCAGGTCCGGGTCAGGCATGCCAGCCGTGTAAAGGTGTTCTGCGATGGTTGATTCACGGATGTCTTCGCTCGATAGCTCCTTGGACTGGACCTTGGCCACAATCGCAAGAACGGAGTCGAGTATTTCTTGTCGCGATCCGTAATTGATGGCAAGGCAAAGCGTAAGTGACTTTCCGTCTTTGCTTGCCTCGAGGGAACGGTCCATTTCTGTTTGGACGTCCAGTGGGATTCCTTCACGGCGGCCGATGATCGCTAGGCGTATGTCGTTTTTGATGAGGGTTGGGCGTTCTTGCACGAGAAACGTTTTCAGCAAGCCCATTAAGAAATCAAGCTCTTCTTTGGGGCGTTTCCAGTTCTCGTGGGAGAAGCAGTAGAGGGTGAGATAGCGAACCCCCAATTCGCGGCAAGCTTCCGAAATCCTGCGAACCGATTGAGCGCCACGACGGTGGCCTTCCACACGAGGAAGTCCGCGGGACTGTGCCCACCGACCGTTTCCATCCATGATAATGGCGATGTGTGCGGGCACGGTTGGGTTAGACTGGTTGTTCCTCGGCCGCAAAGCCTTCGATTCGACCGGCTTTCGTTTACTTCGAAAGAATGCCATAGGAACCAATCCTTGTCTCCCTGATGATTCATCCTGAGCCGCGGGCGCTAGCCGCGCAGATATTTTTTTAGAAATCCATATCGCGGCTAGCGCCCGCGGCTCAAGTGACCTTTTGCCAAAAATCGGCTTATCGGGTGCTTTCAGCATCCGTTGGGGACTGATCATTCTTGACCAACATGGAAGCGGTTTCGCCGGTCATGCTGGAAGCTACCCATTGAACATATCCGAAATCTGCTTCGCTCAGTCGAGCGAGTGGAACGGTGGTGAAGCTTCCGTTCTCTTTCATCAGCTTGACCTTGTCGGTGAAAATCACAGCAAGTCGAGCGTTCACCGAATAGGCACCTGTGTTATCAACCCATTGACGGTACTCAGCACCGTCAAACTTCGGAGCTGGAGCTGCAGCGCCAACACCAAACAATGCATCTAGGGCAGCGTCATTGTCATTCGGTGCTGCAGCCTTGGTCTTCGGGGCGGAGTTATCAAGATCGGTTGGGGGTGCTGAATCCGTATTGACGGGCTTGCCGAAGATGTCTTCTAGATCAGGCTCGTTTGCATCCTTTGCGGGCGCGTCTAGTGGATCTGCCTCCGGCTTGACTTCTTCGTTGAAAAGGCCGTCGAGAGCTGCGTCTGCATTTTCGGCAGGGGCAGCAGGTTCTTCTGCGGCGGCCTCGGGGGCAGGTTCACCAAACAGATCGTTGTCAGCCATTGGTTCCGCTGCAGGGTCGGCGTCAGGCATTGCGGGTTCATCCGCCGCGGCTGCTGCTGGTTCGTCGCCGAAAAGTGCGTCGAGGTCGGCCGCTGGTTCGGCAGCCATGTCTGGTTCGACAGCTGGTTCGCCCTCGGGGGCCATTTCTGGTTCAGCCAATGCATCGGCGGCTGCAGGTTCTGCTGTGGGCTCGCCAAACAAATCGTCGATCGGTGCAACGGCATCTGGCTCAGCTGCAGGCGGTTCAACTGCAGCCGGCTCTTCCATGATTGGCTCGAGATCTACTGGCTCGGCAACTTCTGCTGGAACTGCGGCGTCTTCAACCGGCATTGCGTCATCGGGAGCCAGAGCGGCCGGCTCGGGCTCGACGATTGCGGGCTCGGGTTCCTCAGGTGCCATTTCTGGTTCTGCCAAAGGTGCCTCGGCCGCTGGCTCAGCAATAGCTGGTTCCATAACAGCAGGCTCAACGACAGCAGGTTCAACGACGGCAGGTTCAACGACGGCAGGCTCAACCACAGCAGGAACCGGATCAACAGCAGGTGGAGCGACCTCTGGAGTCGTGGGCGTGGGAGCGAGTTCCAGGGGTTTGATCGTGTTTGTGGGTGCTGGAGGGACGTCCGAGGCCGAAGGGGTTTCCGTTTTGGTTTCGGATGCTGGAGCGGGTGAAACCACCGCTGGGCAAGCGAGATCGGCAGGAGATGAATCGCAGCCGCCCACGGGTGCAGGAGCACATGGAGCTGCAGGAGCACATGGAACTGCTGGAGCACATGGAACCGAAGCTACACATGGCGAAGGTGTTTCGCAGGCAGGGACAACAATACATGTTGGTTCGCACTCAACGACTGAGCACGCGTCTGCAGCTGGTTTACAACCCTCACGATGGAGCAGTCTGTCCATCCAACGTCCGGCGGAAACCGGCGTGAACGTGATGAGCGTGCACAGTGTTGCGACCAATGCGAGTCGAACCCAATATGTGAACGGCTTGGACATGAACCCAACTCCTCTTCTAAATTCTCGGATGTAATGCAAAAAGTCAGCAAAACCGGCACAACCGGACGGACAGTGCAATGGTAATTCAATCGCGGGATAGCCGCAAGGAATTTGTATCGAATGGGAAAAACGAAGCAGTTACGCAAAATGGAAGTTCGGAAGAACTGGTCGGGGAATCTGTCCTTGATTTCCCAAATGCTTTAGATTCATACAAATCCGATGTATGAAACGCCGAACGTAACGTCTATAGCTGCTATTCTTCACGCTCCGAAACATCTCTCAAAATGGCCAATCGCTTTTTCAAATCGCTAGTAGGCCATTGGTCGCTGGAACGAAAGTGCCTTCTTTTTCTGGGTTTGGCGTTGCTTGGATCGCTTTTGGTTGCCTTTGTTGCCGTCCAGATTGTGGCTTCCCGCCTAGTGATGGAAACGACACGGCAGTCCGCCCGCGACCACGCTAATTCGGTGATTGGATGGAAGCACATCCATGTTTTTGGCCAAGTTCCAGCGGGTTCGGTTAGCCTCCTCGACCCAGCAGTCATCCAGGCTCAGAATCGTCGAACTCAAATTTTAGAGCTGCTGAAGGGTTATATGCTGGAATCGAGTATTCGGTACCAGATCCTTCGCATCGACGACAATCTGGAACACGAATCGCTTGCCGCTCCGATTGCGACCGGAGACGATCTTCCGAAACTCAACCGGATCTTCGAGCGATTGGCGGAACGAGAGCTTGTTGATAATCCCGGAAAGACCGATGTTGGGCTCGCCCCCACCCCTACCCCCACGACTGCAGTCCCTGCCAAGAATCCAATTCGCGAAACCTCCGCGGCTCCAGGCAGCGACCGAGCCAATAACCAAACCAGCGAGGCATCCGTCGCTCAGGATAAGCCAATTTTGCAGGATGGCGCGTCGCTTGTTCCTCCAGTAACAAGCCCCAGAGCGTATGTTTTTGAAGAATTGGTGCAGTCCGACGGATACTATCTTTACTATCATCCCATCGCGTTTGATCCCAATTGTTTGACCTGTCATGCGAACCCGCAGAACAAGTCTCCGTTTCGGGTAATGCGAGTTCAGATGCCCTACAGCAATACACGTGTTCTGAGCATGTGGAGCTATTCGATTTTGACGTCGATTGCCATATGCACGTTGGCAACTTCGTTGTTTTTCATCCACTGGGTCCTCAAGAGCTTGGTGATTCGCCCGCTTAGCTACCTGAAGCAGGTATCGGAGGAGATCACACGGGGGGATACGAAGCTTCGATTTCAATTAGAGACGGAGGATGAGTTTTTCGAATTGGCGGAATCGTTCAATCGTATGCTCCGTCACTTGACCGAGACTCAGGACCAGCTTCAATCGGTCAATAAGCAGTTGGATTTACGGGTCGATGACCTTGCTCGAGTCAATTTGCAATTGTTCGAAGCCAATCGATTGAAAGGAGACTTTATGGCCAACATGAGCCATGAGCTCCGTACGCCTTTGAACAGCATCTTGGGGTTCAGTGAAGTGTTGCAAGGTTTTGAAACACTCACCGACAAACAGCGTCGTTATGCTTCGAACATTCAGAGCAGCGGCCGACTTCTCCTGGACATGATCAACGACATTTTGGACTTGGCCAAGGTTGAGGCCGGGAAGATGGAAGTGAGGCCGACCGAGTTTTGCGTTCTTTCCGTCATGGAATCGCAATGCGAAATCCTTCGAAAGATGGCTGAAGATAAGAACATTGACCTGCGAGTGGATTCGTCGCAAACCGAAATGCGAATTACGCAGGATCAGGGTAAACTGCAGCAAATCTTGACGAACCTTCTCTCCAACGCCATCAAGTTCACCCCTGAAGGGGGCTTGGTCACGGTCAGTTGCGAATGGTTAAACGAGAGCGATTTCTTCATGTCGGTTTCGGACACCGGGGTCGGCGTAGCGGAAACCGATCATGAAGTGATTTTTGAAAAGTTCCGTCAAGCGAATGGAATCGCCGGGGCTGATGGACTGACCCGAGAGTTTTCGGGAACCGGGCTAGGGCTGTCGATTGTCCGGGAGCTGTGCCGGCTCTTGGGGGGCGACATCACGCTCAAGAGCCAATTGGGGTGCGGTAGTACCTTTCGGGTGGTGCTTCCTAAAAATTACGCTACTTTCGCAAATGGTTGACCCTTTTGGGAAGGGGATGCGATCACATACTTTATTTATCTGAAGAAAACGGGATAATGCCTTTTTCTGGTCACCCAACCCCAACGAAGCTTTTTCCTAGCCAATGGCTATTACGTACAAAGACAGCGGTGTAGATCTCGAGCTTTACGAACAAGCCATGCAGCGTTTGCCTCGCTTGATGCATCGCACGTTCACCCCGCGCGTTGTCCGCAACGACGGTGGATTCGCGGGCTTGTATGCATTGGATTTCGCAAAGTCCATTTTTTCGAGGAACTACCAAGAACCCATCTTGGTTTCGGGTACGGATGGCGTCGGTACCAAGCTGAAGGTGGCCATCAAAGCGGGTTACCATGGAACAGTCGGAATCGATCTTGTCGCGATGTGCGTCAACGATGTTTTGTGCACGGGGGCGGAACCTTTGTTTTTCTTGGACTACGTCGCCATGTCTAAAGACAATCCCCCTTTGTTGGAAGAAATCGTCAAGGGGATTTCGGATGGTTGTATTGATGCAGAGTGCAGCTTGCTGGGGGGCGAGACTGCCATTATGCCCGACCTTTACCAACAGGACGATTACGACCTCGCAGGTTTCTGTGTGGGAGTCGTGGAGAAAAAGAATTTGATTTCAGGCAAGGAGATCGCACCGGGGGACGTGATTTTGGGCGTGAACTCGTCCGGAATCCACTCGAACGGATTCAGTCTCGTTCGCAAAGTGGTTTTTGAAGCGGCCGGCTTGAGCATGGATACGCACGTGGAAGAGCTTGGGGGCACGGTCGGAAAGACTTTGATGACCCCCACCTTGATCTACAGTCGCTTGACGCGCGCGGTCCTGAGCCATTACAGGATCAAAAACGTTGTTCACGGAATTGGGCACATCACCGGTGGAGGGCTTCTAGAAAACACAGAGCGGATTCTGCCTTCCCATGTGGACTTAGTTTTCGAACGTGGCTCATGGAATGTTTTGCCTGTTTTTGATTGGATCGCTCGTCTTGGCAGCATCGAACAAAATGAAATGGACCATGTCTTCAACATGGGGATTGGGTTAGTATTGATCGTGAGCCCGTATTATGCTGGAAGCATTAAGTCCATCGTGGAAGCCCAGGGGTACCAATGTTGGAATATTGGCAAAGCAGTTAGCGGTGTGGGAAAAAGTCGCTTCGCTTCGTAAAAAACTCTCACATAACAACAAGTCATCATCCTTCATGCGATGCCCTTACTGCTACAGCGATAATGATGGTGTCCGCGACTCAAGAATCGTGGAGGACGGCAAGGCGATACGCCGGCGTCGTTTTTGCAATCAGTGTCGGCGCAGATTCACCACCTACGAACGGGTAGAAGGGCTCTTGCAGGTCCGAAAGCGAGATGGAACCTGCCAGGATTTTAGTCGTGCCAAGATAGAGCGAGGCTTACGAGCTGCGTGCTGGAAACGCACGTTCGAGCCAGAGGCGGTCGAGAAACTGGCCGCTGAAATCGAATCGCATATTCTTGATAACTACGAAAAAGAAGTTACCAGCGAAGAGGTCGGGAACCTCTGTATGGAATATTTGCGCGAAGTAGATCAGGTTGCATTCGTTCGGTTTGCCAGTGTTTACCGAAGCTTCAGCGATGCGCAAGCGTTCGTCGACGAATTAACGCCCATCTTAAAGCCGAAAGTCAAAGCGAAAAAGAAAAAAATAGGCAAAGATGGCTCCGCTTCCTAAATCGTTTTTACTTCAGCGCGTATAAGGTACCGAATGAATCTTCCGCCCTCGGCAATCATTACTGGCATCACTGGCCAGGATGGTTCTTACTTGTGCGAGCTCTTACTGGACAAAGGGTACATCGTTCATGGTATCGTTCGACGCAGTAGTTCCTTGGACCGCCCGCGTTTGCTGAGCCATTACAACGATCCGGACATTTATGGGAAGCGTTTGTTTTTGCACTATGCCGACCTGACAGATCCAACTTCCATTCGCCGCATTATCGCTCAGACGGCCCCGATCGAGTTCTACCATCTAGCCGGTCAGTCGCACGTCGGCTTGAGCTTCGAGATTCCCGAAAGCACATGCGATCTCACGGCCATGGGCACGCTTCGCATTATGGAGATATTGCGGGACCAACCAAATAATCCACGATTTTTGCACGCGAGCAGTCGAGAAATTTTCGGTACCCCCACGGTTTCGCCTCAAGATGAAACCACTCCTCAGAATCCGAACTCGCCCTATGGGTGTGCGAAGTCCTTTGCGACGCAGATGGTCAGGGTTTACAGGGATTCCCATGGGTTGTTCTTTTGCAACGCGATTTGCTATAACCACGAAAGCCCTCGCCGCGCCGAGAACTTTGTCACTCGGAAAATTACCCTTGCAGTTGCAAGGATTAAGCTTGGATTGCAATCCAAACTGATGCTTGGCTCCATGGATTCCGCTCGAGATTGGGGCTATGCCAAGGAATATGCTGAAGCCATGTGGCGGATTCTCCAGCATGACCAACCCGATGACTACGTTCTGGCAACGGGAACAAGCTATACTGTTCGAGAGTTTGCGGAAGCAGCTTTCCGTCATGTGGGGCTGGATTGGAAGGAGTACATCGAACTGGATCAACGGTTCATTCGACCCGCCGATGCGGAATCGCTATTAGGGGATGCTTCGAAGGCTCAGCGCGTTCTCGGCTGGACAGCGAGAACCAAGATGCATGAATTGGTTCGAATTATGGTGGACCATGACATGAATCGCCTTAGTCAGTCCCAAGAAAGAGCATAAAGCTACCGTGGAGACGCAAAAGAACGTATCGGGGAAACTGGAGTTTCTGAAGGCGACTGCGATCGGTGGCATCTTTTTTCTTCTGCCGCTCATCATCATCGGAAGCTTTCTAGTGAAGCTGGGTCAGTTCTGCATCGTAGCAGCAAAGTCGCTCGAAGCTGTGGTTCCGATTCAAGCGATCGGAGGCCATGTGTTGCTGTTTGCCGCTGGTCTTGTGGCGGTCGTTGCTTGTTGCTTTTTGGCAGGTTTGGTCGCGCAACGGTCCTTTGCAAAACGTTTCACCGAACGGATTGAGAAACAGCTTCAAATCGCTTTTCCCCGCTATACGATTGTGAAAGACCGACTGTCTGGAAACATTGGTGGGGAGCATTTTAAGTCGGAATTGAAGACCGTTTTGGTTCGTGGTCATGATGGTTGTTACCGACTGGGCCTCGAAGTGGAGCGGACTTCGGGCGATTGGGCAACCATTTACTTCCCAGGTTCGCCTGATCCATGGGCTGGTCAAGTTGCCATTGTTCCTAACAGCCAATTGCAAACACTGGAAGTGGATTTTATTGCCGCGATGACCACTTTGGAAAAGCTTGGTCGGCAATTTCAGGCAACGACCAAAGCCGATTTGATTTTGCGGAACAAGCTAGAAGGTTAGTTCGCGCTAGCTTGTCTTGAGCACTTCGAGCACGTATTGCATGTCTGCGGGCATGGGGGCTTCGAAGGCCATAGGTTCATCGGTTTTCGGGTGCACGAATTCGAGACGATGCGCATGAAGCGCTTGTCTTTCCAGCACGATCTCTGCATCGCTATCTTGAGGGGCAAGACCTCGGACATAGCGACGCTGCAGTTGCCCTCGCGTTATCGATGCATGCCCCCCATACAGTCGATCGCAAAGAACAGGGCATCCGATATGGGCCAAATGCAGTCGAATTTGATGAGTGCGTCCGGTCTTGGGAAAGACGTTCAGCATCATGTAGCCGCGAAAGCGCTGCATGACTTCAAAATGAGTCTCGGCATCGCGGCTGGAAGAATGGCCCGCGCGGCAAGCCATCTTGTCCCTTTGGAAAGGGTGGTGACCGATAGGTTGGCTAATGCGGTCACGGTCGCGGTCCAAGGAACCAGACACAATCGCAATGTAGGTCTTTTTCACTTCGCGCGCTTCGAATTGGGCGCAGAGCTTAAAATGGACTTCATTCGTTTTTGCAATGGCGATCACTCCGCTGGTGTCGCGATCCAATCGGTGCACGATGCCAGGTCGAGTCGGTCCGCCGGCATCGCTGAGGTCTTTAAAGTGGTAGGCAAGCGCGGCCGTCAATGTCCCAGACCAATGTCCTTTCGCGGGATGCACGACCATCCCGGGGGGTTTGTTAACGATCACCATGCATTCGTCTTCAAACAAAATGTCCAGCGGAATATTTTCTGCGATCGGACCATCTGTCGGAGGCAAGGGAAGCAACTGGATGGTGACAACATGACCAGCGAAGACTTTGAAGGCGGGCTTCACGGGCTTGCCATCCACGAAAACCTTGTTTTCAGCAACAATCTTTCGAAGGAAAACTCGGCTGTAACCATCCAGCATCAAAGTGAGAACTAAATCCACTCGCTTGCCCGAGTGCTCTTCGGAGACCACGAATTCCACGTTGCGATTTGCGTCAATCAACGACGGCGAATTCGGATCGCTCGTTTCGGAAAGAACCACCGTCGGCAATTCGAACTCATCCAACGGGATCTCTTCCGGAACATCAGCGCTGGACATGGGGTATCAAATCAATAGAAGAGAATCAGCAACGACAAAAAAGACGCGTCTACTTTGGCTCTGGGGCCGGAGCTTCCGCAGCAGGTGCTTCTGCAGCAGGAGCTTCTGTAGCAGGTGGTGGCACGGCTGCCGGTTCGGCGGCGGGCGTAGCTGCAGATGCTGGTTCTGTGGCTGCTGGTTCGGTTACGGCCGGTTCGGTCGTTGAACCTGCGGGTTCGGTTGGCTTGTCCGAGGGAAGGTAATCTTTGAATTGGAAGTCTGGGGCGCCAGGCAATGGCAGCTTGACTGGTTCGGCTTGTTGCAAAGCGGGAACCGCGGACTTGCGTTGTTTGTACCAAGCGAAGAAGGCCTCGCCCGACTTGCTTTCGATCCAGTTAATTCGTTGATTAATGCTTGCCAACAGTTCGGGACTCAATCCAGGAGTGGCTGTTACCTTGCGATAATTAGAAACAGCTTGTTCGGAATCGCCCAATCCTTCCGCAGCTTGTGCTTGACCGAACCAGGCACGTTCCTTTAAGAAAACGTCGCTCGTGGTGCTTGTTACAGCTTGATACTCGTCGAGCGCTTGCTTGAAATACTGCTCAGCGACTTCTCGATCCACGTAGACTCGTTCCAAAGCCTTGGCCATGTACGCGTCACCTGCCTTTTGCTTTGCCCATTGGCCCGCCGATGTGCCCGCAAAGTCGCTGGAAATGGAGGTCAATTCGGACGGGTCTGTGTCCGAAAAATACAAGGCCGTCCAAGCTTTCGCGGCCGCTGTTTCCTGCATCGAGGCATAAAGTCCGTATCCGAGCAAGCTAACCAAAACAATCGCCGTGACGGCAAGAATTGCTGGCAATGCTTTCTTTACCTTGACAAACTGAGCTTCAATTTTGTCGGCAAGTAGGTTCGATTCTTGAATTTGTTTTCGTTCGCTCTTCATGTCGTCGCGCCGTCAAATTGGGCTAAATGTGATTTTCTCAGGTATTTTGTTGGTCTAACGCGGCTCAGTATAGGGCCCTTGGTCCGATTCCTCAATAGTGGTATCCCTGGACGGCGACGGTAAGTTTCGTCGCTTCATTGGGAGAGCCCTTGTTTGGGTTTTTTCGCATCGCTCCGACGTAAATCCTTGGATGCATCTTCAGGGATGCGAAATATACTTAACAGCTTGAATATCGTTTGTGCCCATCGAACCAGAAAAGCGTCCTGTGACCGTCCTTCGTCAAATTATCCTTCAATCTCAAAACAAACGCTCCTTCTCAGGCCACCATCCCTGGATATTGGCTAGTTCTATCATTGAGCCCGGTTCGACGCCGGCGGTGGGGGAGCAAGTGGACTTGGTGAACTACGAAACCAAGTGGATCGGTCGAGGATTGTACAACCCGAACAGCCGTATTCGCGTTCGTATGTTCACTTGGGACTCCAGTGAATTCATTACGAAGGAGCTAATTCAAAAGCGGCTCGACCGAGCGATCCAGTTGCGAAGTCGGCTTGCCAACGGCTCCCATCAGCAAGCGTTGCGGATTGTATTCAGCGAGGCGGACCAGTTGAGCGGGTTGGTGGTTGATAAGTACGCGGAACATTTGGTGATCCAACTTACCTCAGCCGCCTTAATGCCCTTCCTGGACTGTATTGTCGAACGTTTGTTTCATCATTACCGTCCTTTAAGTATCTCGTTGCAAGTGGAGGAGCGGACCGCCAAGAGCGAAGGAATGCAACCGGAGAGTCGCTTTTTACTTGGCCAGCCGCCCGAAGAACCTGTCTTGATGGAAGAGAACGGACTTCAATGGCATGTTGACCTGAAGGAAGGACAGAAGACAGGGACGTATCTGGATCAAAGGGATAATCGACTTGCCGCTGCACGTTGGACTCAACCTGATTCCCGAGTATTGGATGTGTGTTGCTATGTGGGGGGCTTCTCGCTTACCATCGCAAAGCATTGCAAGACGTCGGAAATCATCGCGGTGGATAGCAGCGAGCGGGCTCTTGAATCCGCCCGACGGCATGCCAGCTTGAACCAGTTGGAAGGTCGAATTACTTGGGAGCAGGCTGATTTCTTTGATTCCCTTTCGCGAAAGTTGGATGCGCACGAGCGA
>JBIKLJ010000245.1:0-6982 GCA_044359895.1 Pirellula sp. | reverse complement strand
TCCACTTCGATCGTGCTTAAACGATGCCCGGAAACATTGATCACATCGTCGATCCGTCCCATGATCCAATAATATCCATCTTCGTCTTGCCGAGCGTTGTCGCCGGTAAGATACATATGGGGGACCATGGACCAGTACTGTTGCTGGTATCGCTCGTCATCGCCCCAAATGCCTCGCAGCATACCGGGCCATGGCTTTTCAATGCACAGCATTCCACCACTATTGCAACCCACATCCACCAAGTCGCCACTCGCTGGATCATGTTGCAAGATTCGTGGAATGATTCCAGGTAAAGGCCGAGTGCATGAACCGGGCTTGCAGGCAATGGCACCTGGTAACGGCGACATCATGATTCCGCCAGTTTCGGTTTGCCACCATGTGTCCACGATTGGGCAGCGACCGCCCCCAATTTTTTCGTAGTACCACATCCATGCTTCCGGGTTGATGCCTTCACCAACACTTCCCAAAAGTCGTAAGGAACTCAGGTCGTGCTTGTCGACATGATGATCGCCCCATTTAATGAAGGAGCGAATCGCCGTTGGCGCCGTGTACAGGATGGTAACTTTGTAACGTTCGATGAGTTCCCAGAATCGATTTTCTTGAGGCCAGTTCGGAGCGCCTTCGTACATGACTTGAGTCGCTCCGGCGGACATGGGACCATAGACAATGTAGCTATGGCCGGTGATCCATCCGCAATCGGCGGTACACCAAAAGATGTCGTCTGGCTTATGATCGAACACCCATTGGAAGGTTCGCTTCGCATACAAATTGTAACCTGCGGTGGTGTGTCGAATCCCTTTTGGTTTTCCAGTTGATCCGCTTGTGTACAAGATGAAAAGCGAATCTTCGCTGTCCATGGGTTCTGCCGGACAGTTCTCGGATACGCCATCCATCAAGTCGTGCCACCAAACATCTCGACCTTCTTGCATCGCGGTTCCGCCGCCAACGCGGCTCAGCACAATACACTTTTCGATCGTGGGGCTCTTCGCGAGGGCTTCGTCTGCAGTTTGCTTCAACGACAGAGGTTTTCCACGGCGGTATCCGCCATCGGCCGTGATCAAAAACCTCGCTTGAGCATCGTTGTTACGGTCCGCGATCGCTTCGGCGCTGAAGCCACCAAAGATAACGGAGTGAATTGCACCAACTCGTGCACAAGCCAACATGGCGACTGCCAGCTCCGGAACCATCGGCATATAAATGCTGATGCGATCCCCTTTTTGCACTCCAAGCTTCTTAAGCCCATTGGCAAACCGGGAAACATCTCGCAACAAATCGGCATAGGTGACCGTTCGCTGATCTCCCGGTTCCCCTTCCCAATAGATTGCAACCTTGTCGCCAAGTCCGTTGTTCACGTGCACATCGAGGCAATTGTACGACACGTTGGTTTGTCCACCGACAAACCATTTCGCAAACGGCTCGTTCCATTCCAAAGTGGTTTCAAACGGCTTGAACCAATGGAGATGTTCTCTGGCTTCCTTGGCCCAAAATCCTTCGACATCTTGGATCGAAGTGTCGTAGATCGCTTGATACTGTGCCATCGAGCCAATCGACGATTGCTGCGAAAAAGATGGACTAGGCGGAAAAATCCTCGTTTCATTGAGAACATTCGAGATTTTGCCGGAGGGAGAATCAGACATTCAAAGACTCACAAAGAGAGCGACAGGCACCGAAAAACAGGTTTCTGTGGAAGATTCTGAGCCACCACGTCAAGAATGTCAATTCGGGCCTCCGTTTGGCGCAAACGGTAGATCCTTAATTACACTTACTAGTTCCTCTTTCTTCGGCTTTTACGAAACCCGTAACTTTTTCGCATGGCAGTTTCCCAATGTCCCAGGTGGACAACCGCCCGACGCGATGGAGTTGCTTTTTTAAGATTGGCAAATGAAAAAACGAAAAATGCTTCGCGCGAACTTGGGGCTGGTTTGCCTCCTGTTTGGAGCCACGCTCGCTCAAGCCCAGCAAACCTCTAGCACATTGCCAGAGGTTGGGATTCAGTCTCATCCGAATACCTTGATCGCAATTCAGCATGCGACCATTGTCACGGAGCCCGGCAGAGTTATCGAAGATGGAACCATAGTGATTCGCGATGGAAAAATCGTCGAAGTCGGTTCTCAATTGACACCACCAGCCGGAGCGGATTTGATCGACCTTACGGGTAAAACCATTTATTCCGGATTAGTGGATGCTGGTTTGGAGACCGAGCTACCGGTCATGGAACTCAATCGAGGTGCAAACCATTGGAATCCAGAAGTGACTCCGAATCGGAGCGTCGCGGATTCGATCGTGCAAGACGATGCAAAGATGACCAAGCTTCGCAAGGCTGGCATCACGGCTGCGTTATTGGCACCGCGGGATGGGATCATCAAAGGCAAAAGCGCCGTTGTCTTGACCGGAAATTCGCCCGTTCCAAAATCACTACTGCGACGCGATGTCGGCATGCATGTGCGTCTTACCGTTACGCGTGGCCGTGGACGCGACAGTTATCCGGGCAGCCCGATGGGAGCGGTTGCGCTAGCCAGACAGACGTTTCTGGATGCACAATGGTATTCGCAAGCCTGGCAAGCCTATCGCACTCAGTCTGGCCTTGAAAAACCAGACTCCAACCTAGCCTTGGACGCAATGAACGATCATTTGATGGCCGGTAAGTGGGTCATGTTTGACGCTCTGAACGAACAGTACGCGCTGCGAGCCGACGATTTTGGCCGCGAGTTCGGCTTGAACGTTGTTCTCAAAGGCTCGGGACAAGAGTATCAATTGCTCAATAAAATTGCCAAGCTGAACCGAGTCGTTATCGTTCCCGTCAACTTCCCCAAGCCGCCGGATGTCTCCACCGCGGAAGCTGTGCTTGATGCAGAGCTGGAAGAACTCACTCATTGGGAACTTGCTCCTGAGAATCCATCGCGACTGCTGGGGTCAGGCGTGAAAATCGTATTGACTTCGAGCGGCCTGAACGAACCGAGCGAGTTTATTCCTCAGATTCGAAAAGCCATCAAGCGTGGACTCGATAAAGACAAAGCCTTGGAAGCAGTCACGACCGGTCCTGCAAAACTTCTTGGGATTGAAGATGAATGCGGAGTCATCAAGTCAGGTGCTTGGGCGAACCTTCTTGTTTGCAGCGGCGATCTGTGGGACGACAAGTCCAAGATCGAAGAAGTCTGGGTGCAAGGGGAACGTCCAGCGTCCGCATCGAAGGTCACCAAAAAAGTAGACGGTGTTTGGAAGATGACCCTGAGTTCACCAAGCGGTGCAGAATCAGCTCTTCCATCTGAATTGTTCCTGTCGCTTTCGGATTCGGAAAAGAAGCTAAGCGGCAGCTTGGCTCTAACCAAAAAGAGTCCGACGAAACCAGACGAAACGGCCAAAGCCAAGCCCGAGGGCCAAGCACCCGTGGTCCCCGCTGTTCCCGAAACCGCAGCCGCCCCTGTCGCCCCCGACGCCGCTGCAGCACCTGCTACTCCTGCAACTCCTGCAGTGCCTGCGGTTCCTGCAACGGACGAAGCAAAAGTTGCTTCAGCGAGTTCGCCTGCCCCAGACTCTTCCGAAAAGCCTGCGACCCCTGAGAAGCCAGAGTCCTCCGAAAAGGCTGCGAAGTCGAAGGAAGACAAAGGCAGCACCAAACTCAAGAGCCCTAAGTGGGAAGATCGAACCATCGCTGCAACATTCGATGCGGGTAAGGTTCTGGAAGGCCAAAAAGGGACTGGCTATCTGACTCTTGCACTGCTTCCTAACGGGAAAAGCAACGCTCAGGAGCAGTTCATTGGCTCCATCGAATGGCCGGACGGAAAACAGCAATTGATCGTCGCTGTTCAAGAGCCTGAAGAACCTAAAAAAGAGGACTCCCAAGAAGGCAAGGCCGCGGACAGTAAAGTTGCAGAAAGCAAGCTAGAAGACAACGCCGTTCTTTCTAAATTGGTATACCCAGTCGGTAGCCGCGGTCGAGAAAGCTTACCGGAGCAACCGGAGTACGTCGTATTCCAAAACACCACACTGTGGACATGTGGACCCAATGGACTACTGAAAGACGCGGACTTGATCGTTCACAAAGGCGTCATTCATCAAATTGGTCCCGATCTACCTGTTCCTGCTGGCGCTCAAGTGATCGACGCTTCGGCCATGCAAATCAGCCCTGGCTTGATCGATTGCCATTCTCACATGGCTTCCGACAGTGGAATCAACGAGGCAACGCAGGCGATTACTGCCGAAGTTCGAATCGCGGACTTCATCGACGCCAGCGACATTACGATCTACCGACAGTTGGCGGGTGGCCTCACCTCGGCCAACATCCTTCATGGATCCGCTAATCCGATCGGTGGACAAAACCAGGTCATCAAGCTTCGATGGGGCGCAACGTACGACGAGCTAAAGTTTCAAGGTGCACCTCAGGGCATCAAATTCGCCCTGGGGGAAAACGTGAAGCAGAGCAACGTTGAAGGCTCCACACGCTCGCGTTATCCACAATCGCGAATGGGAGTCGAGCAGATTTTTCGAGATCGATTCAATGCAGCTCTTACTTATTCTCAGCAATGGGAAAGCTGGGGCAAAGAACGCAAAGGCCTGCCACCGCGTCGCGATTTGGAACTGGAGGCGATCGCGGAAATCTTGAAGGGAGAACGCTGGGTACATTGCCACAGCTATCGCCAAGATGAAATTCTAGGTTTGCTTCGCGTTCTGGAAGACTACAACGTTCGCATCGGCTCGCTTCAGCATATTTTGGAAGGCTACAAAGTTGCCGATGCCATGGCAAAACATGGTGCGACAGCTTCTTCCTTCTCTGACTGGTGGAACTACAAATTCGAAGTGTTGGATTCCATTCCCCACAATGGTGCGATCATGCACCAACAAGGGATTGTGGTTTCTTTCAATTCTGACGACGCTGAGCTAGGGCGACACATGAACCATGAAGCAGCTAAAGCCATTAAGTATGGCGGGGTTGAACCCATGGAAGCACTGAAGTTCGTCACCTTAAACCCAGCCAAACAGCTTCGTATCGATTCCCGCGTTGGATCGCTGGAAGTGGGCAAAGATGCTGACATTTCGGTATGGTCAGGATCCCCATTGTCGACTCTGTCGCGCTGCGAACAAACTTGGATTGACGGTCGAAAGTACTTCGATCGAAATCAAGATACGGAAATGCGAGAACGGGATTCTAAGTTGCATCGCTCGTTGGTGCAAAAGGTTCTAGCGAGCGGCGATTCGCCAGGCGAACGCAGTTCACTCGCGGACGACCCGTCGCGTCTATGGCCTCACCATGACGAGTACTGCCATCACCATCACGACGATCATGATGACGGGCACGGCCACAGTGACCAGCACGGCCACGGTGACCATCTAGGTCATGAAGATCACCAAGAAATGCAAGAACAAGCTCATGAAGCGGAAGGTTATAACCATGAATAAGAACGTAAGAAAGACTTTGTTTGTTATCGCTTTGCAGTGCAGTTTGGGTTTGGTCGGCAGCCTCGCAACGGCCTCTGATCAGATTCCCGGTGCCCCTCAGAAGAAACCGATCGTCCTTCGCAACGCAACGCTTCATACCGTTTCAGGCGATGTGATTGAAAACGGAAGCGTGTTGTTCGAAGCTGGGAAGATCAAGGCTGTCGGCGTCAACATTCCGTTTCCGGGCGATTCGGAAATCGTTGAGTCGAAAGGCCAGCATATCTACCCTGGCCTGATGGACTCCTTTTCCAGCCTTGGATTGGTGGAGATCGATTCCGTTCGCGCGTCGATTGATACGACGGAGACCGGAAACATTAACCCGAACGTGCGCGCAGCAGTAGCTTTCAATCCGGATAGCGAGGCGATTCCGGTCGCGAGAGCAAACGGCATCTTGACGACCGTCATCACCCCCAGCGGCGGGCTCGTTGCAGGTCGCTCTGCGGTCATGATGCTTGATGGATGGACATGGGAATCGATGACCCTGAAGCCGGATGCTGGAATGGTCTTCACATGGCCTAGATACACCAAGGCACGCATGCGTCGCGGCCCAGAAGAACCTGAAGCCGCTGCGGATGCAGACAAGTTAGCGGAGCTGCATGAGCTGTTTCATGAAACCCATGCCTACTTTAAAGCGAAGAATGCCGAAGGATCGCAACAACCGGTCGATTTAAGACTAGAAGCGATGAAGCCTGTCTTGGATGGGAAGATTCCCGTGCTCGTCATGGCAAACTCGCTCAAGCAAATCCAAACGGCCGTTGCCTTCGCAAAGCAATATGAGCTGAAAATGATCCTGGTTGGCGCAGCAGACGCCGGCCATTGCCTTCCGCTCTTGAAAGAAGCAGGAATTCCTGTCGTTGTATCAAGTACCTATCGATTGCCGGCTCGACATGACGCGCCGTACGACGAAGCATACGCGTTGCCGTCCGTTCTGCAAAAAGCGGGGATTAGGTTCTGTATCGCGGGCGACGGCCGGTTCGGTGCCTCGATGGTGCGCAATCTACCGTACCATGCAGCCTCTGCGGCCGCGTTCGGGCTGACGGAGCCTCAGGCCTTGCGTGCGATCACGTTGTCCCCTGCTGAAATCTTTGGTGTTTCAGATCACGTCGGTTCGTTGGAAGTCGGCAAGGATGCAACTTTGTTTGTCGCGGATGGAAACATTCTTGAAACACCAACGCATGTTTCGAAAGCATATATCCAAGGTAGAGCCGTTGATCTTTCGAGCAAGCACACTCAGTTGAACGAAAAGTATCAAGCCAAGTACAAACAGTAACTGAAGAGACAGTCGACCAAAGTGAGCCTAGGTAGGCCGTAACAAGCGATAGCGCAGTTACGGCAGCCCGATCGAATTGAATTGTTTCATTGAGCTAGCAAATCTTGCTTGGCGTGCAAAGCCGTAACTGCGTCCAAAGCGACTTGTTACGGCCTACGGCAGACAAACGGTGGGTGACACGAATGGCACTGTATGATTATTGCTAAACCGTTTCACTCAAAGGCGTTATCTCCCTTACGTAGGCGTTCTCGCAGTACGTTTCTTGGCTGTGTCATC
>JBIKLJ010000005.1:0-61218 GCA_044359895.1 Pirellula sp. | reverse complement strand
CCGATTCTAGCAGTCCCCGCGCTTCAAACCATCGCGCACCTAGTTCGAATCCTACCCCCTCCACTGCAAAACTACCTTTTTTCCCTGGGAAACTAAGGTTTCGAGGCGACTCTGACGACTCACAAGACGACTCACAAGGCGACTCACAAGGCGGCAAGGCAGCGGACGAGACGACGCAGCATGTGCAAGCATGGTCGTGCAGGAAAGCCAAAGCAATTAGCCAGATATGCGAAAAACCCTGGGGAAACCATGGTTTTGCAGCATGGGCTTCAAAAAGCTAACGGAGAGGACAGAAACCGAACTTTTCGATGTTTTTCCAATGTTCTTGAAACAGTTCGAGAGATACTTGAAACGATCCACTCCGACCCCTGTTTTGTCGTGATTAGGCTGGAATCGACGAATGCAACTTGACTCAGAAATGAACCGATGAGACTCTTGGGTGTCAGTCTAGCTAGCCCTGAGAACGAATGGATGAGGTAGTCATGGTCACATCGATTGAACTGTCAGAACAGGAATTAGCCGAGCTACGTGATCTGACTGAGCAGAGTGATTCCATGGAAGCTATCCGAGTGGCGATGCGCGATTACATTCGCTACGCCCGTCGAATGCGACTCAAACAACTTTCTGGTCAAGTCGAAATGATCGATAATTGGCGTCAATTAGAAGAGTCCGAGGTTGGCGATCTCCATGACGATTCCTCCAAGTGATCTAGTTCTGATCGACAATTGTATCTGGGTAGGTTTCTTCAACCGAAATCAGTCCGCCGAACGGATCACTGTCGATCCTTTGCTTGATGACGATCGTGCGGCAATCACTGGAATGATCTTGGCCGAAATCTTGCAAGGATTTCGTCGCGATGAGCAGGCCGATTGGGTTGCTCCTTCACTGAAGGGACTACATGACCCTGAACCTACTTGGGATGACTGGCGAGTAGCCGCCAAACTGGGACGACAACTTGTTGCCAATGGACACCGCTTACCACTGACCGATCTTGCAATCGCAGCTATCGCACTTAGAAACGACTGCTCCGTCCGACAACCGATCCGCACTTCGATCTTATTGCGGGGTTGAAACGCTTTCCACTGAAATAATGATGTAGCTTCAAGCAGTTCATGCCCGAGGGGATCCGGATCAACCAGATTGCTGCGGGTCACGCGAAGGAGTTTCACGAGAAGCTCAAAGCCAGAGGGATGGCTACGACGACGATCCACAAACGGATTCAATTCGCCAGGCAATTCATGCACGACGCGGTCGACAAGCTGATGAAGAAGGCGAATTCAGTTTGGCAAGTGATCTTGGGGCTGAGTCGCTATCCCGTTTTTCTTAACCACAGAATACACCGAATACACAGAAAGATGACATAACGGTGGGAGGATTTGATTCCGTGTGTTCGGTGTGTTCCGTGGTTCCCGGATATCGTGGATATTCAAAGCGTCGCTCTCTGTTGTGTCATGAGGATTGTTGTGTCATGAGGATTTTCCTGTAGCGTTCTGCCGAGGTTCCAGTAAGAACTTTACTTGGATGCGTCATGATCCAGGGTCCACTGAAGGGTGTCAGCTGCCCGTAGGTCGGTGGGCTGTCCGCGTTCCCGTAGATACTGTATTCGCTTGACGCGGGTTTCTCGGTCGCGGTTTTGAGCGAGTTTCCACTTCACTTTGCATTCGCGAATGGTCAGATTCAACGCCGCAATCGAGTTGAGGGATCCATTGTAAATCGCGTTCTCGGCACTGAGGGGTTCGTAGCCTCCATCGGGCTGGTGATGTTGCATCATCCGCTGTTGGTGAGCTGCGAGCACCTTCGGGTCTTCGAATAACACTACGTCGCATTCCGCCATGCACCGAGCCAGCATGGGCGCTACAGACCTCCCAAACAACTGGCCAGAAATGCGAAAAACCCTGGGAAAACCAGGGTTTTTGAGCACGGGCTTCAAAAAGCTAACGGAGAGGACAGGATTCGAACCTGCGGTAGGAAATAAACCCTACGCCGAATTAGCAATCCGGTGCTTTCGACCACTCAGCCACCTCTCCAGTCTGAATGATATTTTTCCCGAAAGCGAGCTTTCTCGCAAGGTCGGTTCCTCGCTTTCTTGGACCAAGTACCGGAAAAGTCTACCAAACCCCTTCATTCCTATTGCCGGCTGCTGCCAACGACTAGATTTTTGCCCCGTTCATTTGCAACTTGGCTTGGAAGGTGCAACAGTTGGTCGAGGGAAAAGAGCGATCCTAGCGAATCCCGCCGCGACAACGGTCTCGCGGTGAAAGCAGCTTTATGTTGCTGCGGCACAAGGGCAATTCGCGTTCGCTTCTCTTTCCCCCCCTTTGAAAATCAGCAGTCTATCCCATCGAGATAGATTCAAGCTTCATATCAATCACGGACGACTCTTCAAAAGGTATTTGCCATGCGACGCATGATGCACGCAGCCGTTGTTTTTTTGGCGTTTTCTTCCCTGGTTAACGCCCAAAACAATCCATCCCCCTACAACATGGGCGAACAGCCCCTTCTGATCCAATCAGATGCGACTAGCACTTCTCCACCGGTGCCAATGCAGGAAGCACCTTCCCTGCAGAATCAACCACAAATACTCCCTTCGACTTATGCGCTAGCTGGTTGCAATCGGCCCTATTCACCGGTGGCAGTTTTCATGAATTGCAACGATTGTTGTCCCAACATCTGGGAAGACTATGCTTCCGATAGGGCAGCTCTTTCCGCGAAGATGTGCGAACATATCAATGGACAGTGCCATTGTTTTTCTGGACGGCAATGCCTGCACAAACAAGCTTGTAGCCCATGCGGAAGCAGCCGTGGAGTTATCGGTCCAAAGAATCGGTATCGCGAACCGTTTTCCTCTTTGCACGACATACCATCGAAGAATTGCGGTAACAGTTGCCTACCAGAGCGCTCATGCAATCATGGTCCGGCATGCACAGAACCAACTTGCAACGATTGCGATAGCGACCAAGGCCAAGCTTCACAGTGGTCTGCTCCTCCAGCGTCTGCAGCTAGCGCCCCCGCACCAACGCGTCAGGCAACTCCGCCCAGAAATCGACTTGCTAATCCTTCTGTTGACAACTTCCGAGCGACTGCTCCGTATCATCGTGGCCCGGAAACGCTTCGCTAGGTAAATCTGTGTTTTTGAGCCACGGAGGCAAAGGCCTTGTTGATATCCTTTCAATAAGTGTGCATCGCAGGGTATGCGTTTGGTAAAAAAAGCGAGCGAAAGACAATTCGTTAACGTACTAGGCCGTTCTTGCGGGACGGCTTTGACGAAGCTTAGGGACCAAAAGGGATAATTGTTCCGCCGCAGTAACAACTTCTTCCTCAGTGGTTTCGACGGACACGCCGAAACGAATTCCCCCTTTGACTATTTCTGGCGGTAAATGCATGGCTTCCAGTACGTGCGAACTTTGGCTGGATCCGCTGGCGCATGCCGAACCCGTACTGCATGCAATACCTGCCATATCCAGAGCCAGCTGCAACGCTTGACGTTCAACTCCGGGGAAGGAAATGCTTAAAGTGTGAGGCAATCGCGAGCTGAGCTCGCCCGCCACAAAGCAGCCGTCGACTAAACGTCGGATTTCGTTTTGTAACAAATTGCGCATCCCTTGCATCGTCTTCGTCCGGGACTCCAAATCCGTCGTTGCCGAAAGGACCGCTTCTTCAAAACCGCCTGCCAAAACAGGCATCTCGGTTCCTGGCCGCAAACCAAGCTGCTGAAATCCGCCGAAGGAACGAGGTGCCAACTGGATTCCGTGCCGAAGGATCAAACCTCCAATCCCAACTGGCCCATGAATTTTGTGGGCGGTTATCGTCATGGCATCCACGTCCAGCGACGCAAAATCAAGTTCTACTTTACCAAGAACCTGAACTGCGTCCGTGTGGATTAGGACACCCAACCGGCGACATATCCTTGCGGCTTCATGCACGGGCTGAAGAACGCCCGTCTCGTTGTTAGCGAGCATGATCGAGACCAGGGCAACAGGCGCCCCGTGATGATGTTGATCCAATAAGCTTTGTAACGACTTGAGACAGGTAACACCGTTTTGATCGACCGGCAGGAAGTGAACGGTCCTCCCCTGCGATGCAGCTTGGGTCACCGTTTCCAAGACACTGGGGTGTTCGATTGCCGAAACGACAATCGCTCCCGGTCGGCCATCCGACAAACCAAAGATCGCAAGGTTGTTGGCTTCCGTTCCACCACTGTTAAAGAGAAGCTGATCGCTCTCCATGCCAACCGTTCTCGCGCCACAGTGTCTGAGAATGGTATCTCGAGCTTGTTCCACGATGCGGCGAGCCAGGCGACCGTCAGCGTGTTGGCTGCTTGGGTTCGCCAGGCGCATTTGCATCAGGTCATGCATTCGTGCGATGACCTCGGAGCTGATTTTGGTGGATGCGTTGTTGTCGAGGTAAATCAATTTTTTAGAACTTCAGGCCGAACAATTCCCCGCCATTGTTCGCACCGGTTCCCCCTTTGAGAGTCCCTTGGAATTTGGGAACAGCCGGCTGCCGCTTCGGTTCATCAACTTGTTCTTGTTCTGGCTTGTCAGGTTTGGATCCTTCGGGCTTCGCTTGGGTCGCTCGGAGCGACAAGCCGATTCGCTGGCCGTCGCGATCGACCGTCAGGATCTTCACTTCGACGTCTTGTCCTTCCTTCAGGACATTCGCCACGCTAGCAACTCGGTTGTGGGCGAGTTCTGAAATATGGATGAGGCCTTCGATACCCGTTCCAATCTTGACGAACGCCCCAAAATTAGCGAGACGCGAAACGGTGCCCTTCACGACGGTTCCAATTGGGAATCGTGCATCCACGTCGGACCACGGGTTGTCTTGGAGCGAGCGGTAAGAAAGACCAATTTTGCCGGTTTCCGGATCGATCTTCTCAACGCGAACTTGGATCTTATCCCCTTCTTTGACCACTTCGCTGGGGTGTTTGATCTTGTCCCATGAGAGTTGGCTGATGTGGATCATTCCATCCAGTCCGCCGATGTCAACGAATGCTCCGAAGTCCATGACCTTTCGGACCGTACCTTCACAAGCTTGCCCTACTTCTAAACTTGCGAGCCGTTCTTTGCGTTTGGCGGCTTTGTCTCGTTCCAACACAGCGCGGTGACTTAGCACAAGGTTCCCACGGCGCGGGTTGGCCTCCGTAATGATACAGACCAGTTTTTGGCCGATATAGTCAGCCGCAGATTCAATTCGAAACTCCGAAAGCTGGCTCATTGGGATAAAGCCGCGAACGTTACCGACCTTGCATTCCACCCCGCCCGTGTTGGCGCTTTCAATCTTGGCTTCGACGGCAGCCCCTTCTTGCAAGTCATCCCAGTCGTTGACGGCGATGGTTTCGCCGGGAATCGCTAGTTCGTAGAGGCCTTCCTCACGATTGAAGGAGCGGATCAAAAAATCGATAACCTGCCCTTCTACAGGAGGCGAGTCGAATTGAAGAATTGGTACGACCCCTTCGTCTGGGCCACCAAGGCTAATGAACACATTCGCATTGTGAACCTTGATCACCTTGCCTTGATGACGGGACCCATCTTCGAGATCGCGGCCCACGCGAAGCGAGCGGTCCCCGATCATCATGCCGTCCAAATCGGCACCTGAGAACTCGGCTTCCAAGGCCTTCAGTTCCTCTTCGGATGCCGAGCTACGAACATTGGGCACCGGCACTTTTGCGGCTACCGGGGAAGAATCTTTACTGGAGCGATAGCGAGGCCCCATGGCTTCCGCATCGATCTTTTCTGGCGCCGGACCGTCCTGAGAGTCAACTGGAATGGGCATGCTTCCCAACACGCTGCCTTCGGGTGCGGATGCAGTTTTGGGTTTCGGCTTGGGTTGATTGCCTCTGGCCCCTTGCCGCTCGCGGTTTTGCCGGTTTTTGTCTTGTTCCATCCGAGCTTGCTGAGCTTCCCGCATCTTTCGGATTTGATCCAAGTTGATAGGGCCGCTTGTCGATGGTTCCGAGGCGACAGGAGCAGGCGCGACCACGTTGGACGCCATTTCGGGTTCAGGTTGGGTTGGCAAATCGCTCATGAAACAGTTGGAAGTTGGGATGGAGAAAGGTTTGGGGCTCAAATAATCCGCAGGCTGACAGCCAGCGCGGCTGCGGCTTAGTGTAGCAATGGAAAATGAACATTCTAGGCTTTTCAAGGGTATCGTCACTATTAAGCTAGTCGAATGCACCTTTTTTCCGGTAATGCACTGCTGACGCCTTTCCGGGAGGACCGGGAGCGATATTCTTTCGTAGCGCGTTGACGTACTGACGGGAATGACTCCAAACGAAACGAAGACTTGGATGCTTGACGCATTACTCCCACTTTTTGCCGTAAACATTTTGGGCCAAGACGTCGTACCCGCGGATCTCGCCATCGTCGGACTTCTGGTCGTTTTGGAAGGCTTGCTTTCCATCGACAATGCCCTGGTTTTAGGAATGCTGGTGAAGCGTTTGCCGAAAGAGCAGCGGGCAAAAGCGCTCTCCTACGGTTTGATCGGGGCCTTCGTATTCCGAGTCATCGCGATTTTGACTGCGGGTTTCTTGCTGAAGTGGACCTTCGTCAAACTCCTTGGTGGCGGATATTTGGTTTTTATCGCCGTCAAACACCTTTTTTGGGAACAGTCCGAAGAAGGGGAAGAAAAGATTGTTTTGGACGAAGCAGGGAATCCCCAATTGGTGGATGCCGAAACCGGAAAAAGCCTCGATATTGAACGCGAAAATCTGGAGATTGAGCAACGGGTTCCAATCGCAGCAACCCTGGTAACCCAAGACGGAATCGAAACCGGGTCGGAAAGGGAGTACCAAGTCGGCGAAGCGTGCGATGTCCAAACGCACAACTTGGTTTTCTTCTGGAAAACAGTTCTTGTGATCGAACTCACGGACATCGCCTTTGCCGTGGACTCAATTTTAGCAGCGATGGCTTTGGCGGGCTCGAAGCAGTCCAAGCTTTGGGTGGTTGTGACCGGAGGGATTCTTGGGGTCATTCTGATGCGATTCGCAGCCTCCTATTTTGTAAGGCTACTGGAACGATTCCCGCGATTTGAATTGTCCGCTTACCTTCTCGTGATCGTAATCGGACTGAAGTTGCTAGCAGACTGGGCCTTCAACAGCGATTGGAGCTTCGCAGGCAACGGATGGCTTGGGGATTGGCAACCCTGGTTTCAGTCCATCGAAAACACCCGTCTCGCATGGGTCCACGGTTACGAAAACTGGCTTACGACGACGTGGCCGCTCGGGATGGCAGAGCATGCTGAAGCAGCGGACGGCTTGGTCCGAACCCCACACCTCCTCGATTTTCACGACTTCCGAAGGCCGGAATGCTCCGGTTTTTGGATCTTGATGATGATCTGTTTCTCGCTCGGATTCTTCCCAAGGAAGGGCTCGAGGTAGTTTTTTTGCCATCCAAAAAGAAAAAAGCCTAGAAATCTGGCGGTCACGAGATGCCAGGAAAATAGTTCTTTTGGGGGTAATAGAAACAGCCAAAAGAAGTACGCAGCAACTCGGGACTAAGTCATGCGTCTGCAAAGATTTAGCGAGTGTGCTAGCAAAGCGGGCTGTTGACATCTTCATGTGCCAATATGCGACGATATGTCACAAGTTGTGCCAGTCTTGGGGGCGATAAGCTCGGGTAGCCATCAGGCCAAGCGGTTGCGGAGGAGGTTTGGACGCCTATACTCTGCGAACTTATCGGGCGCCTGTCGATCTTACCTAGGCCGCAAATTTTACCATTTCGCGACCTAGGACACGGAACTCCTCTCCTCGACTTTTTGCAACTTCGAGATCGGCTGGCGATAACGCACTTGCCTGCACGTTCGTGAACGGAATAGCACGAATGGCGAGATGGACCTCGCAGCTTCAAGTGATGGTTTTGAGTTGACTAACAAGGAAAGGTCCACAATGTTGCAAATAGCAGCGTTGATGCTTGTCGCCGTCGTTTCTGCTCCTCCAGGTTCCGAGGAACCAATCCCTTACGATGCGGCTTATGTTCAGGCCCAGGAGCAAAAAAAACCTTTGGTGGTTCTGGTCGGAGCGGATTGGTGTGCGGCTTGCAAATCCATGAAAGCCGACACGATTCATTCCATGAAGAACGAAGGGGCATTCAAGGAAGTTGTTTTTACGCAAGTCGACAAGGACGCTCAGCCCGAAATCGCGCAACAGGTGATGCAGGGCAACACGCTTCCGCAGATTGTTGTCTTTTGCGAGAGCGAGCAGGGCTGGAAGCGGTTTTCGCTGACCGGCATGCAAAGCGAGCGGCGAGTGAAAGAACTCCTCCGCAAAGCGGCTGAAGTGCTTCCCAAACGCCGGTAAACTCCTTCCCGTCTTTGCGAATCGGGGGACGACAAATAGCAGCATCTGAGTACCATATCCAGCGTGTCTCAGATGCTCTTTCTTTAGGTAGGACTGTTGATGGCTTCTAGCAATTCCAACGCGTTGGCTTCGTTTGGTGCAATTGTGCGAGAGAATCAGCCTCTCGCATCGTTTACTTGGCTTCAAATCGGCGGGCCGACTCGCTATTTGGTCGAGCCTAATGACCAACAGCAACTTGCGGACGTGGTCAAGGCTTGCCATGCTGCCGGCATCCCTGTTCGTCTGTTGGGAGGAGGCTCCAACTTGTTGATCCGCGAAAGCGGTTTTGACGGTGCTACTTTTCTTTTGACTTCCCCTGCCTTTGCTCGAATGAGCTTTCTTGGGGATCGCGTTATCTGTGGCGGCGGTGCGAAACTGTCCCATTTGATTGCTTACGCCGTTGGTAACGGTCTTACTGGCCTGGAACATCTTGTCGGTATTCCTGGAACGGTTGGCGGTGCGCTTCGCGGAAATTCAGGAACCGATGAAGGCGATATCGGTCAAGTGGTGGACTCCGTGGCACTGTTGACCAAAGAAGGAAATAAAGTGGAAGCAACCGGCAAAAAGCTAGCCTTCTCCCACCGAATCAGCAGCCTAGATGAGCTTGCTATTCTCGAAGTCACGTTCCGATTGGAACCAGGTGACATTCGCCATATTACCAAACGAGAGCAAACTTTCTGGATTTTGAAACGAAGCAAACAGCCCAGTTTTCCAGAGCGAGCCGCAGTGGCATTCGTGGATCCGGACGGAAGCAAAGCTGCCGACCTATTGCAGCAATCTGGCTTTAATGGAGCATCCGAAGGGGCGGTTCGCCTGAGCTCAACTCACCCTAACTACCTGATCGCAGCGGCAGGTGCTACCAGCTCGCAAGCCTTGACTTTGCTAGAACGCGTTCGAGAAGGGGTCAAGGACCGCACAGGAGTGCAGTTGCAATTGCATTTGCAGATCTGGTAGATTCCACCAGAATCACCTGTGGTATCCGAACGGACGGACCCGTTTTCAAGCACACTTCTCCCTCGCCCAGGCGAAAGGCAAAATCATGGCTTCAGCGGAAGTGAATTCGCGACCGCAACCCTTGTTCTGGAGACATGTTGCACTTTGGCTGAGCTCCATTCCAAGATCCGCACTGTTGAGCATGGTTGGGCCATTGCTGCTTTGCGTATTCGGATACGTCGGCTGGCGTTTCTACGGCGCCCCAAGATTGGACATGGCGTACTATGGGCTCAAGAAAGAAAATATCCACGTTCCCGCTCAGCTGAAATGGATGCGGGAAACCAACGTGCTCGACGATGTATTCGACCAGAGCAATCTTTCGAACATGTCGTTGCTGGACAGCCAGACGCCTGTTGTCCTTGCTCGATTGTTCAATGCCCATCCCTGCGTTCGAAGAACCCTTAGGGTCGAACGTTTGGCCGGCCAGATCATGATCAACCTAGAGTACCGCGAGCCCGTTGCGATGGTCTGTTGCATGGTACGAAACGAAGCATCCGGCCAAGAGAACGCTCAGTTTTTACCGGTCGACGTCGAATCCGTTTTGCTGAACACCAAAAACTTCACCAGTGCGGACGTCCCTCAATACATCGCAATCCACACGGACAATCAGATCTTGGCAACGAAGCTCGTGGAAGGGAAACCTTTCGGTGATTCTCGAATCGAAGAGGCCGTGAAGCTATGTTGGTTGCTTCAGCGATTCCGCGAGGCGGTCAAAATCACCGGAATCTACGTTTACAAAGCACCTCGAGTTGGCAAATCACGATGGTGGCTCGAAATTGAAACTGCCTCTGGACCACGTTTCGAATGGGGATCAGCGCCCGGCATGGAAGGCCTCGAGGAACCCACGGCCGAAGCAAAACTGAACCAGCTTCTTGCTGCTGCAAAAGACAGTAAGCAATGGTCGCAAGCCAACATCGTCCTCTCCGGCCAATCGCGATCCAATCTCAAATAAACGATCGAACCTCAAATAAACAAGCCTCATCCGCGGAATCCATGGGTTCGTTTTGGCTCAGGAAGGTTGCCAAGTTGATGATACAGTGCGGTTGTGAGGGTTTCTGAGTCCTTGAGTCCATACGCTTTTCTCATGATCAATTTCGCTTTGTTGTTGAACCCCTCCACAATACCCGAAGATAACCCCTGTGATTCAAACCAATTTAGCAAGAGCTGTTCGTGTTGACGCAACATCTTAGCGATCTTTTGCATCGGCTCGACTCGAGAGCGACTTGCTCGAGTACACCACTCGCGAAGGAACTTCGACGCCCATCCAGGCGTCGCTTCAGAATGCTCCATCGAGAGTTTTTCAAAACTGCTTCGTAGCCCCTTCCATTCTCGATGAAAGCAGCGTCCACGTGAAGTCTGCGGGGGAGTTGCCTCGCGAAAGATCATGCACACCTCTCCGTTCGTACTCGTACTCAGCGAAGCGGTACTCGTACTCGATCGCTTGTCATCGCGTACGAGCACCATCGCAAGCGATTGAGTACGAGTACGAATGCTCGTCAAGTCGAACTGCCCATTTCAGGTAGTTTTCAGGCCGCCGCTCGCCTTCCGGCATCTTGAAGGTAGGTATGCTTACTTGATGGAGGCATCAACCCTTATACGGCGTTCAAGGTCGTAAGCTTGGCCAGCCACCACACTCGTATGCTCCTGGATGGAATCGGATCCTTCAGGACGATCGAAGAACGCAACTTGGCCAGGGCCAATCACCTCGGCTTGGCCTTTCTTGACAATCACACAAGTCCCCTCGTCGATCCCGATACCCAGCAGCTGCGGGAACGCCTTCTTAAGCAATCGCATGTCCGGGAACCGATTCCTTTGCGAAAAGTGTTGATCAATGGCAACACCAGTCAAGAAACCCATCCCCCGTTCGTAGCCTTCTGCCATCATTTCCGTGTTTCCCATAGGGTCACCGCGTGGCATGTAGTCACCCTGTATGGATGCCCCGGCGGACGAGCCACCTATGACTCCGCCTCTTTCAAGGACTAAATGCATCAGCCTATGAGTTTCCGTGTTCAAGTAGGAGTCCACGAAATTCCACTGACGTCCTCCACCAAACCAAATCCCTGTTGCATCGATCAATTTGGAAGTAAACACGGGGTCATTTGCCAAGCTTCGATCTTTGGTATGGATCCAATCCACTTTTCCAGCACCCGCACTCCGCAATACGCGAACCATCCCAGGCTCCAATTCGATTGTTTTCGCTTCTTCGCAGGGAACATACACAATGCGTGCATCTTTCCCCCCAGCTAATTCAACGAATTGCCGAAGCGCTTCGTCGGGCAAAGGACCACCACCCGCAATGAGCAAGCTACCGTTTGGTACCGTCGGCGCAATCACTTGCTTTGCTGGAAATGGAGCCGATTGTCGAGCTTGAGCTGCTCGGCGCAACGCGATCAAGTCTGCTCGCATGCCTGGCTTTAAAATGTCGGTTCTTTCGGGCCGCTGACCGGATGCAGCTAACATCACCACAACGTCGGATTCACCGACGACGTCCAAGTTTCGCCCTCGTACGATCAACGCTGTTTTCTCATCGATTCCGAAGCCAACCAAGTCTGGATGTGCGGCTACGGCTCGACGCAATCGGTCGGTGCGATTTCGAACTAAAAAATGCTGATCAACAAGACACCCCGACAAAAGATCGAAGCCTGTTTGAAAGTCGTTATTGACCAACATCACCTTGGAGGCGATCGCCATCCCTGCCGATGTACCGCCGACAATTCCACCCCTTGCAAGAACCCGCAGGATTCCCTCTTCAACCTGAGTGTTGGCATACACCTTCACAAGGGTTGATTGCTTCCCACCACTGAACCACACGCCCGTTGCATTGGCCAGCAGTTCGTCCAAATTGGAGCGATCAACATCGTCTCTTGATTCAGCATGCAGAAACTCAACACTCTTGGGTTCGGTTTGCTGCCAAACGTCGATCTTCCTTGGGTCCAGCGGGTCGCTCGCATCAGCGGTCGGAACAACAACAATGCGAGCTTCCTTGCCTCCTGCCAATTGAGTAAAGATTCTGCGCATTTCAGGCGATACCGCCCCCCCACCGTGCAGGAAAAGTGTTCCCTGAATAGCCGGCAAGGGTTCCGGCCCCTTCGGATCAAACTGAGCCCACGCAGTGCTCGTCATTGAAAGCAAGATTATTGAACGCAAGATTGCCGCAAATGGATTTTCAAGTCGCATCAATTTCTGGTTGTCCTGATTCAGATGATACCGCTGGTCGAGCTCAAAAAATTGCCGGTCCTGCTCGTTCGCCCGCATTTTGTCCGCTTCGCTTACTTGCAAGCTAAGTAGCTTTCCAAAACTACCTTTTTTTCTAAGTCTTGCGCGGTTGCTTCCCCCAACGCCTTCTTGGAGCAGTCTTCGTGAGGATTCAATTGTACTAGTTTTCTTGGATTCAAAAGGTCAGTACGGACGAGCTTGCTGTTGCGATTGTCGGCGGTGTTCACTTTTGTCTAGGCGAGTGAAGAGGATTGGGCTTTTCCCTTGTAGCAGCCAACGGGTGCCTAGCCCTTTCCAAAAAAATTCAGCTATACTGGGTCTGGTTCTCGGGTAAACCAAAGTTGCGCCGTGGACAAACCGTGGGTCATCAAAACCGTTCAGCCTCACTTGCCAATGGAATCGTTGTCATCCTATGAACCTAATTTTCGCACAAATTCGGCCCGAAGATATCGATTTTAGTTACCTCTTGATGGCTGGCTTGCTGGTCGCAGCCCTGATCGGTGGTCTTGTTTGCACCGTCGTGTTTTGGAACTTCGGTAGCTTGTGGCTCCAGGCTAAGACGAGCGGCGCGGACGTGTCGATGGCAAGCTTGGTCGGAATGTATTTCCGTCAAGTCCGATCCCAAGTGATCGTGAATGCAAAAATTATGGCCGCCCAAGCTGGACTCGATATCGATCGCAAGAATGGTATCAGCACTCAACATTTGGAAGCCCACTACCTGGCCGAAGGGAACGTCATGAACGTAATCAATGCGATTATAGCCGCTCAACGGGCCGGAATCGATCTCGATTTCGATCGTGCTGCTGCCATCGATCTTGCAGGGCGCGATGTTTTGGATGCGGTTCGTACTTCGGTGCATCCGCGAGTCATCGACTGTCCAGACCCCAAGCACAGCGGCAATGGATTTCTTTCTGCAATCGCCAAAAACGGAATCGAGCTTCGCGTGAAAGCTCGTGTTACCGTTCGAACCAACCTGGAACAGCTCATCGGGGGCGCGACGGAAGAAACAGTGATTGCTCGTGTTGGCGAAAGCATCATCAGCTCCATCGGTTCCTCGGACACTCACTTGGTCGTGCTAGAAAATCCTAACCTTATCTCCCGAACTGTTCTCAAGCGAGGCTTGGACAACCAAACGGCCTTCACCATCGTGTCGATCGATATCGCCCACATCGAAGTCGGACAAAACATCGGTGCTCGATTGCGGGCGGACCAAGCCGAAGCAGACGTTCGTATGGCTCGCGCTCAAGCAGAACAAAGACGATCGGAAGCGATTGCATCGGAGCAAGTCATGAAGGCACGCGTCGCTGAAAATCGCGCTAACTTGGTACTCGCTGAAGCCGAAGTTCCGAAGGCCATGGCAAAGGCATTCAAGTCCGGGCATTTCCAAACGCCTGTTCCAAACTAAGCACAGCCCAAACTTGCCCTAATGCGACTTGTTGATTGCATCGCTCGTCTCAATTCAAAACAAGAAGACCAGATGGCTTGGATCGAGCGTACAAGTGTCGCATCGGCCGAGCCTGCTAACGAGTTGTCGAACGGCTCGATTTCAGCGAACACGCAAAGTTCGCTGAAGAAATGGACTTGGGGCGACATTCGCGAACGAACGGCCTCGACGGCAATTCGTCTCTTGCAATCGGGTGTTGAACCTCAGGATCGAATCTGCAACTTGGGCCGGAATTCTCTCGACTGGGCCATTTTGGACCTGGCATGTTCAGCAATCAACGCAATCCACGTCCCCATCGATGCTCGTCTTGGTCATGCTTCCTGCCAAGCATGCATCGATCAAGTGAAACCCAAGCTTTTATTTGTCGACGAAAAATCGAACCTCACGGCCTATTCTTGCCAAAGAGTATTGGCCTTGCAAAGCCTGAACAATAATCCAAAAGGGGTTAGTCTCGATCAATGCTGCGTTCCTTACCACGAAGAAGATGTTGCGAATATCCTCTTCACCTCGGGAACAACCAGCGCTCACAAAGGTGTCATGTTGACCCATCGCAATCTAGTGAGCAACGCGATGGCAAAGCTCGATGCAATGCCTCAAGCCGCTGACGATCACCGCTTGAACTTTCTCCCTTTTTCGCACGCTTACGCCAGAACTTGCGAACTATCGACTTGGCTGCTTAGTCAATCAAGCATGGAAGTCGTGCATGGTATCGATTCCATCCTCGCTCAAGCGAACTCAGCGCACCCGACTCTGATCAATGGTGTCCCTTTGTTTTTCGAACGACTTCATAGCCTTTGGGAAGATCCATCCAATGGTTGCGATCATTCGGCTTCCGCTCGTTCGCTTGGCAACATTCTCGGTCCGAAGATCCGCCGTTTGGCTAGCGGTGGAGCACCGATTCGAAACGTCCTGCGAGCGCGATTCGAAAGCGCCGGACTCCCAGTCTTTCAAGGGTATGGGCTCACCGAAGCTTCACCCGTCGTGTGTTCCAATCGAAGCTCTAGATCCATCGGTACGAACCAATGGAGTTCAGAAATCTTGACGGAGGTCGGCCCGGTTGTTCAGGGCGTCCAGATTAAAATCGATGCCGATACCAAACTATGGGTCAAGGGCAACGGTGTCATGAAGGGCTATTGGAATGACCCGTCAGAAACGCAAAAGCGTATTGTCGATGGCTGGCTGGATACGGGGGATCTGGCAGAGTATGTTCCAAGTGAAGATAAAACGGAATCAGCCTCGATCCGCATTCTGGGCCGAGCGGATGATACGATTGTCTTAAGCACCGGTTACAAAATATTTCCGTTGGCAATCGAACAATTGCTAAGAAGTCACGCATGGGTCAGCGAATGCATGATCGTCGGGCATGATCGCCCCTATTCGATCCTGCTGCTGAAGCCTAATGTGGATAACTTATTAGACGCAACGAAAGAACGTTTGGAATCCATGCTGTTGGACTGGCTGCCGTCCATTCTCAAAAGCTATCCTTCCTATGCGATCCCCAAAGCTGTTCTGGTTTGCCAAGAGAATTGGAATCCGCAATCAGGGCTGACTAATTTCAAGGGTGGATTGCGACGAAGAAAAGTTGAAGCCTTTTACTCAACAGCCATCGACAAAAAGTACCAACAATCCAAGAGCCTTTCATGAGCGAATTGACTTATGCGTTAGAGCCCGACTTGACCCACACGGAGTTCATCGATCTGTTGGTCCGCTCCACGTTGGCGGAACGACGGCCAGTTGATCGATTGGATATCATCGAAGGGATGCTCAGGAACGCCGACTTGATCGTGACTTGCCGTGACGCGAGCGGACTTCTGGTGGGAGTGTCCCGCGCTATCACCGACTTTCACTATTGCACGTATCTGTCAGATCTCGCGGTGGACCAGGATTATCAAAGGCAAGGTATCGGCAAAGAGCTGATCGAACAGACGCATTTGAATGCAGGCTACCATACTCTTCTGATCCTGCTTTCTGCACCCGCCGCTACAACCTATTATCCCCGCATCGGAATGCAGCAACATCCAAGCGCATGGATACAACGGCGATCCTCGTAGAAAGGCTCAGAGCAAATCACCTTGACCCTTCGCGAAAAAACGGGAACAGCCATTTACAATCCCTCCTATCCAATTGGTAGGAGGGTATTGACTGCGGTATCCTGCGTCATGATCGTGCTCTACATGGCTTGGATGCTGTGTGTCCCTGCGTTGCCCGTCACGGATGCTTCGGGGCAATTGGTTGCCGTCCCAAGGTGGGAGTACTGGTTGCTTCAGGCTTCCGCCCCCTCCAGTCTGGTATGGCATTGGACCGGAGGGTTCAACCCTGTCATGATAAGTGACCGAGTTCCTATCGTTTTACTTGCCCTTCTTTGGTTCTCGATGGCCAGCCTCACGGGCGGAGCGATCTTGCGATTGGACACACTGACACAGATTCTTTCCAAATGGCAAAGGCGATGCTTGGCTATCGTCGTTGGGCACTCTTTCTTGGCTGGCCTATTCTTGATTCTCGGGTCATGCCTTGGGACACGGTCTCCGTTGGCCTTTCTAATGGGTGTGGTCGGATTCAATCTGCTGCTCCGAGGACTTGCAAACATTTCCAAACGCAGCCTGTTCCTGAACGAAAATGATGCGCCCGATACGATTTCAAAAATGCCATCGGTTGCTCACGAATTCGACACTTCGAACGAAAAACCTGCAGATCATTCGCTTTCGCATTCGGTATTTCGCCGCCTGATCGGTCTCTTGATACTTGGTTCCTTATGGCTGGCTTTGATCCAAGCCTATGGTTCGTCTATTCCGACCGTGGATGAAGAAGTAAGGACGTCAGACTGGTGGTTGGTGCAGCATTCTCTCCAAGAAGGCCGTATTCGCTTTTATCCCGAGAACATGGACGCCAATGCTCCCTGTGGCCCGAGTATGCCAAGCCTTTTCGGTGCAAGCGTTTGCCTTACGATTCTGCCCGCAGAAACCGAAGGTCCATCGTCAGAACTGGCTTTACGAAAGCACATGCACCAATGCATTCTGAACGGTGTTCTCGCAGGAAAGATGATCGGCTCTTTGCTTTGCCTGACGAGCTTGGTATTTCTTGGACTTTACGTGCACCGACAGCATGGGCTGTTGCCTGCTTGCGCGATCGTGTTTCTGTTGCTCGCGACGCCAGGAATTGCCGAACTGATACGGTTCGGGCGGCCTGAAGCCTTGTTAGGCTCCTACAGTATCGTGCCGGTTATCCTCTGGGCGAACTCTCGTTCGTGCAACCAAGGTGTATTGGCAGGATCTCGCCAGATCGCAAACAGTCCCGCATGGTGGTTCGTGGTTGCGGCAACGTTGCTGCTAGGTTACGGAAGTGCAGTATTGATTGGGATCCCTGGTTTATTGCTCGTCCTCCATGAACAGCTTCGCAGACGATGGACTCAAGAGTCACCTAATGGTCCAAGCCCGCATCGTCATTGGTACGGAAATGCGGCCACAGCAACGCTGCTCCTGGGCGCTTTGACGATCGGGTTGTTTCCATACGCAAGAAACTTGGTTGCATGGGGAGACCCCGTCGCACCGTGGACAGGGGTAGCCATGCATGCCATGGGACTGGCTCCTGAGAATCAAGAGGCGGCGCAATGGTCGAAGCGATTTGCGGTACCCAGCGAAACAGTATGGGAACAGGTTTCGAAAGCCGAAGGTTACCTATTCGATGCCCGCAAGCCGGAGAATGATGCACCAAGATCCGCTTATCGACTAGCCAACGGGATCGATGGATGGAATCGATTGATTTGGGACTCGAACGTTCATGGCTTGTTGTTGATTCCTTTTGCAATCCTTGGATTGGTAGTTAGCCGATTCGGGCTTGCAGCGCGAAGCACGGCAGACACGTCGAAATGGGGCATTGTGCTTGCATGGGTATGGTCGGGAGCTTGGATTTTCGTGTGGTGGCTTCTGTCGCGACGACTGGATCGCGACTGGGTTGGAGTGCTCTTTTTGTTTTCATTTCCAGCCGCATTGGGGATTCGTTGGATGATGGACCGCGCATGGCCCTATTGCTTGGGCGGAATGCTTACGATTGCAATGGTGTGGTCGGTTTTGGTCATTCCATCGTGGCCAACCAGCGATAACCGAATCCTGATGAGTATCCAGTCGCTCGATTCCACCTTGGTACACACACCACTTGTCGGCAGAAGCCCCGCGGAGGCTCCAAAGCCTGAGGACGTTGACACCAAGAGCGTGATTGGGACCTTGAACGCTTTCATCGAGCAAGAGCTCCACATGGACAGCCTTTCGAAACTGCTATTGGTCGGAAGCAACGATGATTTTGGCCTTTTGTGCGATAGTGCACCTTTTTCCTCAGTGTTTGAACTGCCGGGAACGGATCCTAGACAACGATCTCAGACCCAGTGGATGGATTTCCTTCGATCCGAGAAAGTGACGCATATTGCTTTGCTTTGGCCGGAGATAGTCCAATGGGACCAGAAATATGGACAGAAAACCGAGTCTTCTTATCGTGAGTTCCTTGCAGAAGGCATGTCCCTGGGGTGGCTCGATCCAGTTGTACTGGAATTGAATTCGTCTCGGGTTCAGCTGTTTCGTGTCAATCAGGAATGACGACTTCGAACAAATAGAATTTCAGGTACAATCCCCGAACCCGAAACTGGGGAAACATGTTTATGCATGCACACTGAATCCCGACTGTATTTTATTGCGAATCCCAGCGGATAGGTTGGCAACGACATGATCACAATCTTACGATCGTGAAGTTTGCATTCCCGTTCCGCCGCAGCGAGCCACCCTTGCCAACATCCTTATGAACGACCGTAAACTTCTCGTCACCGCAGCCTTGCCCTATGCCAACGGGCACATCCATATCGGACATTTGGTCGAGTACATTCAAACCGACATTTGGGTCCGATTTCAGAAGCTTCGTGGCAAAAAGTGTGTGTTTGTATGTGCGGACGACACTCACGGTACCGCGATCATGATTCGAGCGCGCCAGGAGGGGCGGCCTGAAACAGAACTGATTGCCGACATGCAAGCGGCACACGAACGGGACTTTAAGGGTTTTGACGTCTCTTTCGATCATTACGGATCCACCAATTCTTTGGAGAACCGAGAACTTTGTAACGGCATCTGGGCAGAACTTCGAGCCGCAGGACTCATCGCCGAACGAGATGTCGAGCAGTTGTACGACCCAGTAGCAGGAACTTTTTTGGCCGATCGCTTTGTGAAAGGGACATGCCCAAATTGCAAATCGCCTGATCAGTACGGTGATAACTGCAGCAAGTGCGGCGCCACCTATTCGCCCTCGGAACTGATCGATCCCGTTAGCACTCTGAGCGGTGCCAAGCCTGTTACGAAATCGGCAAGTCACTTGTTCGTGGAACTGGAGCAGCTTCATGAGTTTCTTGACACTTGGACTCAATCGGGCAAGCATTTGCAACCCGAAGTAGCGAACTACCTGAAGGGGCATTTCTTGTGTGATCCACTTCGTGACTGGGATGTTTCGAGACCAAGCCCTTACTTTGGTTTCGAGATTCCGGACTCTGCTGGCAATTTCTGGTACGTCTGGTTCGATGCGCCGATTGGTTACATCGCGTCGACTTGGCAGTGGTGCAAAGCCAACGGTGAAAAGCTAGAGGATTGGTGGAAGAGCAGTTCGACGGAGATACATCACTTCATCGGCAAGGACATCGCCTACTTTCATACGTTGTTTTGGCCAGGAGTGTTGAAGACGGCCGGATATTCATTGCCAGAGTTTGTGCACATCCATGGGTTCTTGACCGTGGAAGGTGAGAAGATGTCCAAGAGCACTGGGACTCAGGTACAAGCCCATACGTATCTGAAGCACTTAGACCCATCCTTTTTACGATATTTTTATGCATCCAAGCTAGGAGCAAAGCTGGACGATATCGACTTGAACTTCACGGAGTTCGTGAACAAGGTCAACTCGGATCTGGTAGGCAAGGTTGCGAATCTCGCCAGCCGGACAGCACGCTTCATCGAGGCAACCGGGTTGTCGGTAGAGTACCCGCATGATGGTGGATTGTTCGCCGCCGGCGCTGCCGCGGGGGAGCGTATCGCTCAGGCGTATGACCAGTTGGATTATTCACGAGCGACCCGGCTGATCATGGAGCTAGCAGATCAAGCGAATGCGTACGTTGAGAATTCAGCCCCGTGGGCACTGAAGAAGGATCCAACGCAGCAAGTTCGTTTGCAAGAAGTATGCACGATCGTGCTCAACTTGTTCCGTCAGATTTGTGTTTACTTGACGCCGGTGCTGCCCAAGCTTTCGGTTCAATGCGGTCAGCTTTTGCAAGCTCCGATAACACACTGGGACGACAGTCAAACACCGGTAGTTAACCAAGCCATTTCCAAGTTCGAACATCTTTTACAACGTATTGCACCGGAGAAGATTCAGGCCATGATCGAAGAAAGCAAAGAAGTAGTACCAAGTCCAGCCGCAGAAGTTCCGTCGGTTGCAGCACCGACATCTGAATTGCCGATCGACAGCGGCGACGCATTGATTCAGGAGCCGATGGCACCGACCTGTACGATTGATGATTTTACGAAAGTTGATTTACGAGTAGCACGGATCATCAAGGCGGAAGAGGTACCGGAGGCGAAGAAGCTGGTCAAGTTGACGGTCAGCCTAGGTGGCGATAACACACGAACCGTGTTTGCAGGCATCAAAGCAGCGTACACGCTCGAGCAGCTTCAAGGGCGATTGGTAGTGATTGTAGCCAACTTGCAACCGAGGCAGATGAAGTTTGGATTGAGTGAGGGCATGGTCACCGCGGCAGGCCCAGGCGGAACGGAAGTGTTTCTGCTGGGCGTCGATTCCGGTGCAGTCCCCGGCCAACGAGTGCACTAAGCCTGGATCCGCAAGCTTACCCAACCTAAGCCGCAGGCTTGTGCAACATGAGCCGCAGTAGCTAGCGCGGATTATTCATAACCCGACACGTAAGCGAGGGATTGCTACATCGCCCCTCGCTCACCGGGCTGTTGATTTAATGGTACGACGGACTTCCTAGTCCGTTGAATTCCCCATGGACGGACTTGGAAGTCCGTCGAATTCCCCATGGACGGACTTGGAAGTCCGTCGTACCGCCCTTACCCAATAACGACTTCACTAAAGCAACAAGCCGTTACGCTTCGGGTTGAGAAAGCGGTCTGCAATGTTTGCAACCCAGTCGCCGAGCAGGATTAAAAAATACCGTCACCGAAGGACGGCTTGTCTTCCTTGCGTTCGCTAGATAGCAAAGGATTTCTTTCGTCCAGCATGTGCGGCCTTGGTACGGCGGAGTCAGCAACAGACGGGAGGTCCTGAATGCTTGGCAAATCCTGGGCAGGCACGATCGGAGCGACCGAAGAAGTGGGGGTTGCAATCGAGTCCAAATACTCGTCGTCGTATCTGGATTTGTAGCCGGGCTGTTTAGCGCGTTCGAGTTCCGCGGAATATTCGCGAACGACTGAGTTTTGGATCAGGTCGCGGCACGCTTGATTGATAGGGTGCGCGATATCTGCATAGAGCTTGTTGGAGCCTGATCCGGCACCCTCCGGTTCGCGAACGTCCTGTGGACCGCGTAAACGAGCACCACACTGATTGCAGTAGTGGCTGCGCATGTGATTCTTGTTTCCGCATTTTCCGCAACGAGCGGTCATTTTGCGGCTGGGCATAGCGACGAATGGACCGTTTGAGCCCTCGATGATTTTTAAGTCGCGAATCACAAAACAGTGATCCAGCGTGATGGAGCAGAAGGCTCGAAGCCGATCCTCGGAATCCTCCATTAACTTGATTCGAACCTCTGTGATTTCCATGGCAGCACTTTCAATCCTTTTCGCTTCATGCCGGTTCGAGTGAACCCCATCAAAAAAAACTCTTGGCTTGCTCATCCATTCCTGGCGACTGCCAGGAAGATGTGCTAAAAGCTCGCATTGCACCTTGTTGTTGTATTTCTCTGGCTATCTCCTCGGCTTGTTCAGTCGACTCGCACAAACAAAATCTGGCCGAACCACTGCCGGAGAGGGACTGACCATGATGGTTGTATCGATCAAGCTGCCTTCTCGAGCTAAGAATCCATTCGGTTGTCCTCATCGCAGGCTCTTCAAGCCTATTGAACAATTCCCCCCCAATGGCTGCCGCGTCTCCTTGTTGAAGGGATGCGATTAAGCTATCAGGGGTTCTTTTTGAGACTTCTTGCGTCTCATCCATAGTACGTAACGAGTCAAACACTTCTTTGGTGCTGCACCCGCGAGGGGGGTGCACAATGACGAAATGCAATGGCTTATGGCATGCTAAAGGCTGGATTCTTTCGCCGCGGCCAGCGCATCGAGCCAACCAAAAGCCATTTCGATGGGCTTCCATAAAAAAGTTGATATCGCTACCTAATTCGCTGGCGATTGAGGTGATCGGTTCGTAGGCAAATGGCTTTTGCCAATGCAATGCACCTAATACCAAGGCTGCGGCACAGTCTGCGCTCCCTCCCCCAAGCCCTGCCATGGCCGGGATCCGCTTTTTCAAAACAACATCCATTCCTTCGTTGGGTTTGCCAAGAACCTGCCGAAGTCGATGCAATGCGCGAACGATAAGGTTGGTGGAGCCGGATGGGATAGACCATGCTAGATCTTCGCCATCGAGCGGTATACCAGAACCCTCTGGAAATTCGATTTGAAGGCGTATCTCCGAGTCGTCACGATGCGTGACTCGAATTTCATCCGTCAGGGATAAAGCCATCATGACGGTATCGAGTTCATGATAGCCGTCAGGTCGTTTTCCTAGCACTTCCAAAAACAAATTGACTTTACAAGGGACCGTCGCGTGAAGTCCGTTTTTCTCTCGAACGAGAATCATAGGATGTACCGCTTCGAAGGTTCACGTTGGAAACGACAGTCTACACTTTGATCAATGTAGGGCCTTTCAACCCTGCGGTCAACCGAATGCCGTGTAAGTGCATCCTCTCGTTCGATAGTCGTTGGTCAAGCATCATCGTGAGGGCGTTAGACTTTGCCTAATCGGAACCCTGCGCATGGAAGGTACGACTTTCTTAATCCGACCGAAGATCATGCCTTGAGCATTGGCTATGTTCCTACACAATCGAAACTGCAGTTCTTGTGCAACCTACATGGCAACTGTTTTGATGGCTAAGATGGATTGCATTACCTTTTTGTCTCAAATACTGACTTTTCGTCTCAAATACTGAAGCATCGTCATGTCTATCGTCGTTTTTGAAGACCCTCAGTGTGAATCGCTTGCTCCCATTACTCTCGCTCGTTTAGCCGCGGCCATTACGTGTGGTAGTTTTCGGTTGTGTGATCTTCTTGGGCCAGTATGCGATGATGTGTTTGGTATTTCCAGACCGTATTTGCAAACTCTTCAGCGGATTGATTTTCCGTCGCTACGGTTGCTGGATGAGATTCCCATGGGGGCACCGCGTTCCGAACGCCCAGTCAAGTTGCTGCTGAATGCAAGAGTTGCCCCCACCAAGAACCATTTTCAGCAGATCCAGAAGCTGTACCGGATGGCGAGTCCATCCTCTTCCGGTGCGCGTCCGATGGTGGTTTGGGATCGCGATTATATCGCAGCGGTCATCAATCCACCTTGGACCGTCGAGCAGCTTTTCGATTTTGGATACCTTGGGGTGGAGGAATGGATCGGAAAGTGCGATAGTTTTGAAGTCCTCGATTGTGACTTGACCACTTTGGCCGTGCCGCATGAGGTGATTGCGTGCAACATGGCATGCATTCGAGAGAATCTTGAATGGCGGATTGAGATCGGGGAAAACCAATCCGAACCTGCCAGATCGAAACCAACGGTCAGTTCATTGAAGCAAGTTGGCGATGGGCTGTTTCTAGCCAATGGGGCGTCGGTCGGTGAGTATGTTCTCACCGATACCAAAAAAGGACCCATCATCATTGACGAGGGGGCTCAGATTGGGCCGTACACGTTGCTTCGAGGTCCCATTTACATCGGGCGCAATGCGAAGATTTTGGAGCACTCAGCGATTAAAGACGCGGTATCTCTTTCGCACACGACCAAGATCGGCGGGGAAGTCGAAGCGTCGGTCGTCGAGCCTTACAGCAACAAGCAGCATCACGGTTTCCTAGGCCACAGTTATCTTGGTAGCTGGATCAATTTAGGGGCCGGGACTTGCAATAGCGACCTGAAGAATACGTATGGAGCAGTCAACATGGAATACAGCTTTGGCAAAGCGTCGACCAACATGCAGTTTTTGGGGTGCATCATGGGGGACTATTCCAAAAGCGCGATCAATACGGGCATCTTCACTGGCAAGGTCATCGGTGTGTGCAGCATGATGTACGGGTTTGTGACGAGCAATGTTCCGAGCTTCGTCAATTACGCTCGGTTGTTCGGTCAAATTGCAAGCTTGCCGCCCGAAGTTATGGTCAGCACGCAACAGCGCATGTTCGCTCGGCGCAGTGTTCAGCAACGCGGTTGCGATGTCCAACTCATCTATGACATGCATCGCCTAACTCAAATGGAACGGGATCGCTTTGGGGACGCCTTGACCCTGTAAGACTTCTCGGAGACCTGTAAGCCCGCGCTGAATGCCGACGACTTCAACATTCCCCGGCAGAGTAAATCGGCAACTTTGCTCCCCCAAAAGGGTGCTTGAACTTTGCCGGCGCCTACATTCGACGACTTTGGTGACGTCTGGTATACTGGAAGTCTGCATATTTTCCGGGTCAAAAAGACCGATTTCGTTGGATTCGAAGAACAAAATCCGCCGAAGACGGTCCTTTTGGCTTGAGATTTGTGGAAATCCTCAACCAACTACGTTTTGTTATCCCAGGAGAAGATCGAATGGCTTCCGTTTCAGACCGCCCGAAAACCACTGTCATGACTGGCGCCGACATTGTGGTCAAGTCCCTAGTGGATCACGGCGTTGAAGTCATTTTCGCTTATCCTGGCGGGTGCAGCATGCCTATGCACCAAGCCTTGACTCGATATGAATCCAAGCTTCGAACCATTTTGCCACGGCACGAACAGGGGGGCGCTTTTGCGGCTCAAGGTTACGCGCGGTCGACCGGGAAAATCGGAGTGGTGATGGCAACGAGTGGTCCTGGTGCGACCAACTTGGTGACCAGCATCGCCGATGCGAAAATGGACAGTATTCCTCTGCTCGCCATCACGGGCCAAGTGCCGACCAAAGTAATCGGAACCGATGCATTCCAAGAAACGCCGATGGTCGAGATCTGCCGCGGGATCACCAAGCATCATTACCTGGTGACGGACGTCAAGGACGTGCCTAGGGTCATGAAAGAGGCGTTCCACATCGCAACGACAGGCCGCCCAGGCCCAGTTCTTGTTGACATGCCAAAGGATGTCCAATTGGCCTCGACCGATGTGGATTGGGATGTGCCTATGAACTTACCCGGATACAAACCGTCTAAGCATCCCAATGCCAAACCGGAACAAATCCGTCAGATCGCTGCTGCCATTAAGCACAGCAAACGCCCCGTCATCTATTGCGGTGGCGGAGTTGTTAATGGCGAAGCTTCGGCCGAGCTACGCATGTTGGCTGAGATGACAGGAATCCCAGTGACGATGACGGTCATGGGCTTGGGATTGTATCCTGCAGACGGCCCGCTGTCGCTTGACATGTTGGGGATGCACGGCAGCGCGTACGCAAACTTTGCCGTTCGCGATTGCGATTTGCTGTTGGCCTTCGGAGTTCGATTTGATGACCGTGTGACAGGCCATTTGGCCTCGTTCGCAAAGAATGCAAAGATTGTTCACGTGGACATCGACGCATCGGAACTCAACAAGAACAAAGTCGCACACATTTCGGTTCGCAGCGATATCAAGTATGCCTTGGCGGAGCTCAATAAGATTATCGAAAAGCCCGAGGATATCTCCGCTTGGATCGCGAATTGCAATGCCTTGAAAGCCAAACATCCGTTTGCATATGACGACAAGTTTGACGGTATCCTTCAGCAGCACGCGATTCGCACTTTGTCGAACATGACCAAAGATCGCGAGACATACGTTTCCGTCGGGGTTGGACAGCATCAAATGTGGTCGGCTCAGTTCTTTCAATTCCGCAAACCACGAACTTGGATGAGCAGTAGCGGGTTGGGAACCATGGGATTCGGATTGCCGTGCGCCATGGGTATCCAAGCAGCTCACCCTGATGCGTTGGTCATCGATATTGATGGCGATGGCTCATTCCAAATGAACATCCAAGAATTAGCAACCTTGCATTGCGAGAAGCTTCCGGTCAAAGTGCTCTTGCTCAACAATCAGCATTTAGGAATGGTGGTTCAGTGGGAAGACCGATTCGAAGGCGCGAATCGTGCACATACCTACCTGGGCCCTATCGATCATGAAGAAGCCAAGGGACCTGGTTCGCTGGTTGCGCACTCCTATGCGTCCAACCGCTATCCAAACTTTGTACAGATCGCCAAAGGCTACGGGTGCGGTGGTGCCACCGTGCGTAAAAAGTCAGACTTGGAAGAAGCCTTGCGCGAGATGATTGATTACCCAGGTGCATTCGTTCTGGACGTCGAAGTCCCCTACCAAGAGCACGTTCTTCCGATGATCCCGTCCGGGAAAACGGTCGACGACATGATTTTGAAGTAGGGGCTTAGGCTCTGGATCTCAAGTGGGCTTGGTAACGAATTTAGTAAGTGCCAAGCCCGTGAGCCCACTGACAATCACAAAGATGAAAAAGGGAACTGCCGATTTGGACCAGTTCCAGTTGTCGGTGAGGGTCGTTCCAAAAATAGCTCCTAGTGTTGCGAACGGAAAAAACAACGCTGCAAGCGTATTCAATCGATGTGCCGCGACCATCATTTGATGCGATGCTTGAGCCTGTTCGTCCGCTCTTCGGACCATCGCTACGTCCATCGAGTTCTTGGAATCCTCGTATAGCAGGTCTGCCTGTCGTGAAAGATCATACGCTTTGTCTCGGTGATCGATCAGGGAACGGTCTGACGGGACAGCCTTTCGAGCTTCTTCCAGCGTTTCAAACAAATTGCGGTTGGATCTGACGATCGGAGCCAACCCCTCTAGCAATGCCAGGTAGTCGTCTGCTCGAATGGCTTTCGATACCGAGTTTTCGAACGCATCCAGTTTTTTCGCGTATCGGTCAAGATGCAAACCTAGCGCTGCCTTTCCTGGGTCCCCATTGCTACATCGCCATTCGCCCGAAGCATCGCGCCAGAACAGGACTCCGCGGCGACCTAGTTCGTCATGCTCTGGCACTTGATGTGCAACGACCAGCAGGTCTTGTTCGGATTGCATGATTCGCTGGCGTCCGACTGAGGATCCGAGTCGGTTGCGGAACTCGTCGGGAAACGAGGCCCAGTTGGACGGAATCAGTGGTGTTGATGGCATCTGTTTGGTTCTTTCCTCAAGTTGTAATTGGAGCAGGGCTATCGTTCGAGTTCGTCTTCTTCAGGAGTCGTTTGCGGCGCTTTGCTGGCTGCGCTTTCCATGGTTTGGTAACGTTGCAACAGATCTTGAATGGCAGCCCGCAATCGATCAGCATTCGATGATTGTAAGGCCACGCCCTCCAGAACGGGCCTGAGTCCATCGTAAAGCAATTGAAACTGACTGCGAATTAATTCCGTCATTACCCGAGGGACTGCATGTTGTACGATCACGCGAGGATCTGGATCTCGCTTTTGGGTTTGATCCGATTGCTTGGCAACCGCTTGCTCCAAGGCGTCTCGAATCGAATCCAAACCGACAGAGATGCCTAAGAGCGAGCTAAGGACTTGGGCGGTTGAATCGTCGCCCGATAGGCCCTTCAGGCGATTTTTCTCTACAAATGTTTTCTTGATGGAGTTCCAGCGGGTCTGTTCGGTATCATCCAGTTTTCCGATCAGCTCTTTAAATTTCAGCATGTTGGATTCGCTATCGCGGGAGAGCGTTTGCGAATCCTGTTGGTAGCTAGACAGAATCAGCCGTTCCAGTTCCTCGTCGTTCATGACAGGAAAAACTTTTTCGGCGATGCGGTTCATGTTTCGGTAGCTCCCCTGTAACTTGAAGGGAGGCTCCGTCCGATACTCGTCGGATTGTGCTGCGCTGTGAATGTACGCTTGGTTCATTGTTAGCACGACGTCCCGGACGCTTTGCAGTTTCGCCAAAACCGTCAGCATTTCTTGCACGCTATCGGGCGAGAGGTTGCTTTCCAGTTCGATGGAATCTTGCGTTCCTTTTCTGGCTGCAGCGATTAACGCTTGTTGGTCTGCATTGGAGCATCGCGCTAAAGGTTGTAGTGTAACGTTGCTGGTGAGACAATTTTCCAAATACGATTCCTCGAAGGCAACGCGACTGTCGCCGATGATTTCCCCAAGGTTGTAAACATCAGCTCGATTGGCCAGCATGTCGGGGATCTGGAACCGCTGTCCCGTCTCCGTATAAGGGTTTCCCGCCATCACGACGGCAAATTTACGTCCTCGCAGGTCGTACGTTTTGGACGCTCCGTCCCAGACACCTTCGATTCGACGTGTTGCATCGCAAAGCGGAATGAATTTCTGAAGCAATTCGACGTTGCAATGTTGAATGTCGTCCAAATAGAGCATCACATTGTCACCCATTTCAAGGGCCATATTGATGCGATTCACTTCTTCCCGAGCAGCTGCGTTGGTGGCTTCGCTAGGGTCTAACGAGGATACCGCGTGCCCCAAGGCTGGCCCGTTCACTTTGACAAAGACCAGCCCCAATCGATTGGCAACATATTCCATCAATGTGGTTTTTCCATAGCCTGGCGGGCTAATGAGCAATAGCAGTCCCATCCGATCGGTGCGTCGATTTTCACCCACGGTTCCCATCTGTTTCGCCAAGTTGTCACCGACGCGAGGCAGGTAGACTTCGTCGATCAATTGGTTGCGAACAAAGCTTGTAAGAACGCGTGCCTTGAACTCCTGAGACTTGATGCGTCGGTCGGCTTGTTGAAGGAGTCGATGTTTGGTTTCTTGCAGCGCACGCCACCTTGGAACCACGTCGCGAACATACTTGCGAAGTCGCGAACCAAAGTGATGGTAGTGAAGCTCTAGGACTCCTGCATTGATTCTTGGATGGTCCCCCACCATATCGACAAGAGTAACCGTGGCTTTGGAAGGGATGGACCGGCCGGAAGGTACGGGCCGGCTGCCGGAAGGGGAAGGGGGTTGCGCTTTGTCATGGTTTAATAACAACAAAGTCATTTCTTCTCGGTAATCCACCAAGGGATCGACTTTGGAAGTTTCGGGGCCTTTTGCCAATAAACTTTCGAAAAATGCGTCCACTGCCTTTGCCGCAACATGCCACGCTTCTTTGGGATTTTTCGCATGCGAATGAACCGCGTTTTGGAGAGAATGCAACTGGTCCGCAAGCATATGCTGATGCAACAATGCGAGCAGTTCTTGCGCGCGTTGCGAAGGAGAGAAACGATTCGGTTCCAGAATCTTTTTGTCCTTGGCGGTTCCCTGTTCGCTTCGAATCCAATCGAAAAGGTACCGTGCGGTTTCCGATCGAGAAACGCGTTGCAACATCCCGCCCGAGTGCAGGCGAAGCAACTTGGAAATAGCCCGGAGACAAGCCTGGCTGGGTTCGGAATTGGGCAGCAAACGATCGACGGTGGCGATCGAATGAACCCACTGGGAAACTGATTCGCGTTCTGCGCTAGGTACCATTTGAAACCAAACGAACCATGCAAGGCTACGCGTTTTTGGCGAATGAATGAACGGTCCCAAAGATGTCTGCAAATGCATCAGCGAAGCAAGGATTTTTGCTGCATCGACATCATGCACTCCGCGAACGTAGCCCTCTTCGTAGCGAGCTTGCATCTGTTCACGAACCCAGGCCACTTGCTGTTCGAACGACTTTGCCAAAAATGAATCTAGAGAATTTGGATGTTCTTTCTGGTGGTTTTGTTCCGTTGCAAGCATGTAGGCTAGGAATTCCGCACGGTATACTTCCCGCGATTCGCTCGGCAACGCTTGGTCCCAAAGATCTCGAGCCGAATCAAGCGATTCGTCGACAAGCGGCTGGAAGTATTGGGTCCCAGTAAGGTGGACATGAATCGCCCCGTTTCGAATGACGGTCGTCAGTTCGATCGGCTGTTGATGGATGCTGAAAGAATGTTGACCAAAGCGTATCGTGCGGTTGCCGTCCGATTGGAGCTCGCGTCGATCGCGCTGCTGTCGCATTGAATCGTCGGAGATTGCCTTCAATCTTGATAAGACATCGTCGCGTCGGACGGAATCCCCCATGTTCAACAATTGGTTCGCGATCTTCCGAAGTTTATCGACCATTAAATCCGATGCAAAATACGCCAAGAGCTCCGGTGGAGACTCGATTCGCGAAGCTCGAGATTGGATACCTGCCAAGATACGATCGGCGGCGGCAACCAGCGAATTGGCTTGTCGAGTTTGTTGTTCTACCAGTTGCTGTCGCTTGGATTCAAACAGATCACAAAGCGATTGGCGTTTTTCGGTTAAGCGAAGAAGTAGTGTCTCAGAATCCGCATATCGACCTTCCAGTTCTTCGACTTGCAAGAGAATTCTCAGCAGCGCATTGTCAACGCGTTCAGGTGTCTCCGAGGAATCTATGGCGCTTGCAGCAGCTTGGTCGAGCAGTTTGGACTGAGAGGCGAAGTCGGATTCGAGTTCACCTGTCGTCAATTCTCGCATCCTGGTCTTAAGACCTGATCGAGACCGGTTCAATTGAGCGAGAGCGTCGCCGACGCAATCCACAATGGCGGTTCGTTGGGCAAGATCCTCGATCTTTAACTGCGATACCGTCTCGATAAGCAACTCGAGCGAGTCTGCGATACTCGCAAACTGCTCTTCGATCTTTTTGGCGGTAGCGGTCGAGTTGGAGCTGGGGACTTGATTGGTAAGGGCTTCGATTTGATGGGAATATCCCTTGAGCGATTCAGGCGCAAGCAAAAACTGCACGCACCGGACACCCAACCGATCTGCTGCCTCCGCCAGCTGCGATTCCAGTAGGTTGATGCGATCGAGATCGCAGTATCGGAGCTCACGGAGCTGAATGATGATTCCACGTTGGCTTCGAATGGAAGCCAGTTGCCTTACGAAATCCTCTACCTTTTCGAAGCGGGATCGCTCGCTAGCTTTGAGGATTCCGATAGCATCGGATTCGGCTTGGTCCGTCGCCTTTTTCGTTTCGTTGCGTACTCGAATGACCTTCTCAAACTCGTCCACGGCAGCCGTTGCAGCTTCTCGAATTCTCCGTAACGGTTCTGCCAAAGTACAAGCTTCTTCGCGCTCTAGCCAAAAATAGGCATCAAGAACATTCGTAGCCCGTTTCGCGAGATCGGCATAAAGATCTTCATAGGATTCATCTTTATCGATAAGAGAAAGGATCTCTTGGCATTCTGCCATCCCGCGTACAAGATCTTGATTTCCAATTTTGAAAAGCAACGAGTCCGATTGAACGCTTGGGCGAAAGTTGCTGCCCGTGAATGGAGTTTGCCATACTTGCAGCGCGTGATGTTTTTGTGGTACATCGCTAGCTCGCATGCTAAGCATGGTACCATTTTCAAAAAAGGCTTGACCATGACACACCAGAGGCGTGTCGACCTCTTGGCGGATCAGGTTGTATCGAAGTTGCAGATAGACGCCGGTTTCGATGTTCGCAAAAAGGAACAGAAAATCTTCACCGTTAGGTGACTTGATGATTCGATCGAACGCCAAATTGTTTAATCCATGATCAAACAATTTGGAGACACCGGTTTGGAGAACGAATCCATTTGGGAAGATAATTCCATGATCGTCCGGAAGCAAAGCGCATGCGAGTCCAAGCGAATCTAATCGCTCGACCGACAGGCGTTTCGTGCTGAAAACTAGGTAACGGAAGTCCCGTTCTTGGTAGGGTCGAATTTTAAAGAGTATGAGATTACCAAGAATCGCATAGTAGGTTTCGGCATCGTCGAGCGTCTGATCAGGGCTGTCTACAGGTTCGCGATAAATGCCGAGCCCGTCTTCGGTGTTGTCCTCGACCTTGATGGTCAAGTCACCCTGAATGCACTCCACGAAGACTCGGTCTTCGATGGAAATATGGGGGTGTTTACCGTGGCGATGGTGATCGCGAGAGGCTCGTTTCCATTGAAATGCATGTTGTGCAGGCGGACGGATCTCCGACTCGCTTCGATTGTCGATATAACGCAGTTGATTGCCATCGATGGCCCACTTGAAGGCCTTGATGCCAGCGCTCGCTTTGCCGATCTGAAAGATGGCGTAAAGATTGAAGCCATTGCGGAAGAATCGCGTGAACGTTGCATTGCGATAGTAGCGATACAGTTCTTGAAAGTCGCGTCGGAACGAAGAGTCCGCGATTGTTTCTAAGGATTCTTGCTTTGCATTCTCGCCATCAAATCGATACACGGAAAGAACATCGCCGGGTTCAATTTCCGTTTTGAGGCCGAATTGAACATTGTAGCCGAGCAGCACGATCCCGTCGGACGCAAAGATATCACGCGGGATACAGTTATGTTCCGTGGTGACATGCGTCGTTGTCAGGAGCCGAGTCTCAAGATTTCCGAAGACAGCAGCGCGAGCTTCGTTCAGGCTCGAGAAACGTTTCCGAAGATCGGCAAACGCTTCGCGAAGCCGATTACGAAGAACTTCGTACGTGCCAGATGCGAGGGCAGTATCGGTCATGGTGATGGAGACTAACTACTTCTTTGGCAAAAAGGTTGCGACCGGTTGGGTGGCAAGGCCAAGTGAGCCCGCCATGCCGAGCAAGTTGACCAGCTGAGATTGGATACCGGCAGCTGAGTCACCCGCAAGCAATTTCGCGATCAAGGCTGCAACACTCAGGTCTTTGATTTCTCCTGAATTCAGATGGAGTTGTCCTAAGAGCGCGCCTAGCTGTTCGCGAAAGTGATCCGGGCTTCCGTTGAAGAATGTCTCTTTGATATCCGTGGCGACTTTGGAGCTCAGAACAAATCGATCGATTGCCTTACCCCCTTGGATGGCAGACGAAATTTGGTCGAAGAATTGACCATCGCCACCGACAATGTCGATCTTGGCGGACTTCAGTGCTTCACCGATCACAAAGGATTGATTCTCCGCGATCGAAGCCTGTGCCGTGATCGCGGCGATTTCGATTTGCTTGTCCTTCTCGAGCCGTAGTTTGAACTCTTCGTGATCGCGACCAATTCCGTCGAGTTCTTTCATGGCCGTAGCCTTTTCGCTGATGCCTTGTGCTTCTGCTGTGTATTTTTCGCGAAGCACGCGAGCTTCCGCCAGTCCCTGATCTTGGGTCGCGGCGGCTTTGGCTTGTTGCACTTGCGCTTCGGCTAGTCCTTGGGCGGCGTGTTCAGCTGTGGCTGCTTCGGCGGTCAGCTTGGAAGCCGCCGCACGCTGTTCCGCTTGATCGCGATGAGCTTCGGCTTCGATCCGGATTTTGGCAGCGGTGCTCTCAGCGGCCTTGCGTCCAGCTTCAGCGGCTTTGATCTCCCGAACAAGAGATTGCTCCGCAAGCGCCTCCGCTGCCGTGATCTCTACCTTCTTAGTTCGGTCCGCAGTCGCAAAGGCTTCTGTGTCCTTGATTTTTTGCTGCTCTTCTACCACCGCGCGTTCGACGATGACTCGTTCGCGAATCACTTCTTGGATGTTTCGCTTTTCGGTTTCGAGTGCTTTTTCTTTCTCGACGATTGCCAGTCCAACAACCCGTTCGCGTTCCGTTGCTTCAAGCGTTTTGTCGCGAAGGATACGTTCCAATTCGACTGCGTCGGTACGTTCTTTGTTGCGTAGAGCGACAAGGATGGTTCGTTCTTTATTCTGAGTTGCGATGCCAATCTCTTCATCGACTGCGATCTTAGCACGTTCGGACGACAGGCGGTTCTCTTCTTGGACCTTAGCGGCGGAAGCATTTTCGCGAGCTTGGATTTCGGCAACTTCTCTCTTTTGTCGTTCGGTAGCTTCAATACGCTGACGTTCCAATTCCAAGATTGCTTCCTGGGCTTCAACGTCCTGCTTTTTTAGCGTTTTTTCACGCTCGCGAGTGAAATGATTCTCTTTGATTTTCTCGTTCGACGTCAGTTCTGTGATTTTCTTGATCCCCTCGGCGTCGAGGATGTTGTTGGGATTAAGCAGTTCCAGTCGTGTTTGTTCCAAGTAGTCGATCGCGCAGTCATCAAGACGGTAGCCGTTGAGATCGGTACCAATGACCTTGAGAATCTCGTTCTTGAACTTGTCTCGTTTGTCGTAGAGTTCGACAAATTCGAATTGCTTGCCGACGGTCTTGAGCGCTTCAGAGAACTTAGCGTCGAAAAGTTCGCGAAGGGTTTCCACTTGGCTAGCTCGTTTGCAGCCAATGGATTGCGCGACCTCCTTGATTTCTTCGTTGGTTTTGTCGACTCGAATGAAGAAAGCCGTTTTGATGTCGGCGCGGATGTTGTCTTTGCAGATCAACCCTTCGGAGCCCTCGCGAGCGATTTCAAAGCTCTTCAAGGTAAGGTCCATCTTTTCGTATCGATGTACCACTGGCCAGACAAGTGCTCCGCCATCGATGATTACCGACATTCCCCCCATGCCAGTTTTCACGATCGCTTCGTCCGGGCCTACTTTGATGTAGAACTTGCTCGCGATGATGATAAAGGCCATGCCGACCAGGATTAGCGAGCCGATCAAGATCAAAGCACCGACGGCCCATTGCGGGATTGTTGCTGCAAACAAAATGATGTCCATAGGATTAACTGTGTGTGCTCGTGGAATTGGAATCAGTAGTGGTAGGAGAAACAAGGTAGATGTGTTTTTGGGCGTCGTAATGAGTGATCCACACTCGGGTACCCTTAGGCAGATGCGGACCATCGGTTCGAACGTTCAGCAGCAAGGGTGCTGCACCGGTTTTGTATTTGGCTTGCCCGTTGTCAGGTGTCGCATCGTACGAGGAAATTTCTGCCTCTTGTCCGATTAAGGATTTAGAGTGGAGCTGATTCGTGTTGTTAAACCATCCTTGCATCGGTTGTGTCGCAACTTTCACCAGCGGCAGGGTGCAAACGATATTGCGAAGAATCAAGCCGAGGGTCACTAGGGAGCTTGGATTTGGAGTGAACCAATCGTCCAGGGTCAACCACCAGATCAACGAGACGCTCCACCATGCAATTGCAAAAACGCCAAGCCACAGCATGAATGGAACGCTTCTCAAGTTGAGCCACTTCGTTGGGGCCAGAACGACTGCTCCGACAGCATCATCCAGTCCATGAAATAGCCCGTGGAAGGGGTTGGGAATGTGAAAAGGAAGATCCCCTTGCAGATCGATGCTGTAGCCTATAGTGATCGTGAACAGACTCCATGAAACGACCAATAAAAGCAAAATGGTTGCCGGCAGAACAGGTGAAGCAAGAAGTGGCTGAATCAGTTCAAACACAAGCGTTACACTTTTCGAATATGGTATTTTTTGCGAACGACGTATTCACGATTCGGATTTCTCGTACTGAACATCCATTTTGAACATCCATCGCAAGTGCCACTTCAGTTCAATTAGGATCATTACCCACCCAAGTGGTGTCAACCGTTTTTATTGTTCGTTTGCCATATCCAAAATGGCTTGAAAGAAAGCTGAGCAGGGCGCGGCGATTTTTCGCGACGGTGTTTTCTGGAGGCTGCGATTCCTGAAGGTCTCAAAAATTCTAAGAAAATGGGTCAACTTTTGTGGCATTGCCAAAACACATTTGATAGGATTCTGGGGTCTCTTGGCTGTAAAGCGATTTCGGAACGAAATCAAGTTTCGGAAATGGTTCATTCCTGTTTGGAGTTTGAGATGAAGAAATCGAGCGATTCCCCACGTCGTTGGCTGCGGTATGAAGCATTAGAGCCACGAGCCATGATGGCAGGTGACCTGATGGAACTCCACAATTTCATCATGCCAGAGGATTGCGATAACAGCGGAAGCGTATCGCCACTGGATGCACTGATGGTCATCAATTCCTTGAACCAGCCGAATTCAGGTACGGCCCAAGCAACTCGATTTATCGATGTGGATGCGGACGGGCGAACTTCGCCGCTCGATGCTCTCGTGGTGATCAATTATTTGAACTCAAAATCGCCTGACTCTCCGTCGATGCCGAGCAGCGTGCGGACGGAGAATCGAATTGCGAGAATCGAAGCCGCCCTTGCGAACTTTACTCTTCCACCCAACATGGATGTGATGGCTGCTCAAGAGATTCTTGATACGCTGAAAGCGGGCGGTCGCCCGGAAGTCGGTGAACGCTTGATGGAAGGCCGGATTCTTGAGCGTTCCGAAGTGCAGCGTGTAGAGAATGAACGATCGGCCGTTTTGGTCGCCGATCGAGTTGGTGAGGATCATCGCGATAAGGCGATTTCAGAACGTATCGAGGGGTTCGCAAAACGGTTAGCCGAAGCTGGCGTCACAGCGTCGGTGATCACGACTATTTCCAGCGAGATCAAGGCTGGATTCGACGCTAAGCAACCGCTGACCTTGGACCAAATCAAGTCAAGGCTAACGGAACTTGGTGTTGACGTCTCCAAGATTTTTCCGCCACCGCGCGACCAAGATCCTCGGGATGCAATCGAGCATGAGCAACGAGGTCGATTGGAAGCATTTGCAAAGCGACTGCGTGATGCGGGAGTCACGGAGCAAGTTGTGTCAACGATTGTTATTGAACTGAAGGCAAGTATTGAAGCGGGGAATCCGCTATCGCTCGATCAAATCAAGTCAAGACTGACTGAGCTTGGCGTTGACGTTAGCAAGTTGTTTCCGGTTGTTCGTCCACCAGTCTCTCCCCCCCCACGAACCGAGATCACACCACCGATCGGTTTGGTGACTATGATCTTGAATCGATTTCAGGTACCCGCAGCCACCATCGAGATTGTGACCAAGGCGATGACTTTGGCAACCGAAGCAGGCAAACCACTGACTGCTCGTCAAATCCTTGATCTGCTGCGGGAAAACGGAGTGCAAATTCCCGCAGGCCTGGAGCGGTGGCTTCGCCGATAAGGTGGATCAACCTACATGAATCGGGCTGGATTATTCCAGCCCAATCTGCAAGCAATCGTTCAGGTTGGAGCTACAGTCAGCTATCGTTTTGATTGGATACGATTAGCCATTCGGATGGCTTAAGATAGTACGGGGTCCAGTCTCTAGGAGCTAACCCAAGCATCGAACCGCACAGCGAGGTTATGCTGCCGCTGTGTGCGATCATTGCGATGGGAGGAAGCCTGTTCGATCCCTTTGCGAGTCGTTCTTCCAACCAGCCTGAAACGCGTTCTATCATCTCCTTGGTGGTCTCGCCATTGCCTGGCCGATACGTGTTTGGATGGTCCAGCATATCGTGAGCGTTCATAATCTCTTCTTGCGGAATATGGGACCAAGCAAGACCTTGCCAAGTTCCAAAGTGGCGTTCTCGCAATCGTGCATCTCCGACCGTTGGAATGTCCAATTGTGAACCTAGCCATTCCGCTGGCTGTCGTGTGCGACTTAAATCGCTATGCCAAACTTCTGCAATTCGGTCGGGGCCAGTTAGTTGCCGGAGGCATTCAAGCTTCGGCTCAAGAGAAGCTTGCCAATGCGATTCAAGTGCGACATCTTGGTCGCCATAACAAATGCCTTCCCATTCCGAAGAAACCTTTGGATGACGAATGAGATACAGGGTAAAGCGAACCTTCGATGGGTCTTGGGGCGCCAATATCGTAGTGGGAGCAGTTTGGGGGGCGAGCCGATTCAAGGGGCAAGCCTCGTAACACTCCAAGAATCTGTCGATTCATTTTTTCGATATTGAAAACGGTCGTGAAGTCGCGATGGCTTCCCTTGCCAGAATTCGAACATGCTAGGAACGACTCGGTAACCACCCCAGTTTTTTGGCCTGGGGATCGACTTGCCTTCGAATTGAAGTTCCAAATCCCGAACCGCTTGCTCCAGTTTGGCTTCGTCATCGATAGGTTGCGACTGAGGGGACGCGATGGCACCTAATTGGCTGGACCTTGGACGAGCAGCAAAGTAGGCGTCAGAAACTTCCGCAGAGGTCTTCTCGGCAAGCCCCTCGACTCGAACTTGACGGTCGAAGATTGGCCAGAAAAAATGGAGGGCAACTCTCGGTTGAAGTGAAATCTGATGACCTTTTTCGGATTCATAATTGGTGAAGAAAGTAAACCCACCCTGATCGATATGCTTAAGGAGTACTACTCGACTGCTCACGCCCTTGGTATCTTGGGCCCCTTTGATTCGCGACGCGGTGTTCCCCTCCGACGAAGTCGAAAGCGTCATCGCATTCAATTCGAACCAACTGGGCATTTCGGCTTCTTGGAGTTGTTGGAACCAGGATTCGAAAAGCTGCCAAGGATCGCTAGGCAAATCCTTCAAAGAAAGGGAACCAAACAAGTAGTCACGTCTCAAATGATGAATTGCCAAAATCACATCCTCGTTTGTGGCATAGAATTTGCGTAGGAATTTGCTGAAGATCGATTCGTTTGTCAAAATGGCGAAGATGGTACCAACGACGTTGGCATCTAAGCCGAGATACACCAAGAGCTTATCCACTAGACCAAATTTTACTAGAATGAACCGTACTCCAAATCAAAATCCGGATGGAAGCGCATCTCAGCGAGTATCGCTTGCTGGCTATTTGATGGTTGCTTCTTCCGGTGTGCAAGACCCGATTTTTGCTAGGTCGGTGTGTATCATTGTCGAGCACACGCGCGAGAGGTCGGTTGGCATTATGCTTAATCGTCGGTTAACAATTAAGACGGATGGGCTTTGGAATGAATTGCTGAAGGGGGAAGGGGTATCCGTCAACCCTGCTTCTTACATTAATTTCGGGGGGCCTTTGGATGGCCCGTTGCTGGCAATTCACAATGATGAAGAACTTGCCGAGGGGGGCAATAACCAGGGGGTTTTCCTTTCGGCGCAAACTGAAACACTGAAAAAACTGGCGTTAGCAACTCCGACGCAATGTAGGCTCTTCATTGGAAACATCGTTTGGGCCTCGAACAAGTTGGAGAGTGAAATTGTGAATGGGGACTGGCACGTCTTGCCTGCGATCCCAGAGTTGGTCTTTTGCGATGAGCAAACGATGTGGCAAAACGCTATCCATGCCGTCGCGGATGGCATTATCTCTTCCATCACTGGAATAGAACCAGGATTGCAGAATCCCGAGCGGAACTGACCAGTCGCCTTCCCACTACAATGTGTCGCGAAAGCATTTGATCCCCACCTCAGGAATCTCGAAGCGACACTATGAACAAGCCCAGAACGAAGTCTCCCATCGGGGGCATTGTCCACACCTATCAAAAGTTCAATCCGACGGACTTCCCTAGTCCGACGGCAGAACCAGTCGATTTGGTCTCAGGAGCGTTCGAGCATGCGCTCGCCTATGGCGGCTTCCGTCAGTTGACGGAGGAGGAGTTGGCGAACGCGATTCACCTTGATCCCAGTCAGATCGCAGGCTTGGGGCCAAGTATTGATTCGCTGATTGCCATGCTCGAGGAGCGGAAACGCAAAATTCTGGAGAAGTACCAAACCGACGGGTTGGACAAAAAAGCGAACGACCGGTTTGAAAAGATTTCAAAACGAGCTTCACCTCCGTCCAAGCTGAAGGGCGAATTCCATAAGGCCGTCCAGTCCAAGCAGATCTATCTGCTCGAACAGGTCTGGTACCGTGCCGATCGCGAATCGCGTGACTTCGCCGCCGAGGTGTTGAACGTGATGGAGTCGCTTGGGGACAAGTATCAAATCGACGACCTGATCAGCAAGTACACGTTCAGTGGTCGTGAAAAAATGGACATTCCGCTTGCGATTGAGGTAAAGCAAGAGCTCGAAAAAATCGACGAATTGATCGAGCAACTCAAGGAGGCCGCCAAAACGGCTCAGATTGGCCTGATCGACATGGAAGGTTTAGCTGAATTTGCGCCAGCAGCTGATTTGAACCAATTAGAAGAGTTGCGAAATCAAATCAACAATTACGTTCGGGAGATGGCAGAGCAGCAAGGTTTAGAACGAGACGAGAAGGGGAATTATCAACTTACTCCCAAAGCTCATAAGATCTTCCAGAGTCGGCTTTTGGGCCGCATTTTCGAACACTTGAAGGCTTCTCGAACGGGGCGTCATTCGGGGCGGATCGTAGGGGACGGAAGTGTCGAGCTGCCTGCGACGAAACAATACGAGTTCGGTGACTCGATCGCCAATCTGGATACGACGCAATCAGTGATCAATGCCATGCTAAAGCGTCCCGACCAGCGTCCATTAAGATTGCTGCCGGAGGATCTAGAAATCCATAAGACACGCAACAGCCCGAAGTGCGCAACGGTCGTGGCCATGGATATGAGCGGCTCCATGCGATATGACGGTCAATACATGAATGTCAAACGAATGGGTTTAGCTCTGCAGGGACTTATTTCTAGTGAATATCCAGGGGACTTCTTGAGATTTATCGAGATGTATACCTTTGCCAAAATGCGGCGTCCGTCTGAAATCGTCGACATGATGCCGAAGCCTGTCACCATTCATAATCCGGTGGTTCGCTTAAAAGCAGATATGAGCGATCAAAACGTCTCCGAGCAAGACATCCCGCCCCACTTTACCAACATCCAACATGCCCTCCGGTTGGCAAGACAGAACCTAGCGACGACCGACACTCCGAACAAACAAATTGTTCTGATCACCGATGGATTGCCCACCGCGCACTTCGAGTCCGAGACACTGTTTCTGCTGTATCCCCCTGATCCCAGGACGGAAAAGGAAACCATGCGAGAAGCCATTCAATGCGCCAAAGAGGGGATCGTCATCAATTTGTTTCTTGTACCCAGCTGGTCTCAATCCGAAGAAGATATTCGATTTGCATATCGCCTTGCGGAACAAACCAAGGGTCGAGTCTTCTTCACCGCGGGTAATGACCTCGATCGATTTGTGCTATGGGACTACGTTGAACGGAAACGTGAGATTCTAGGCTAACGACTGTAGTCATCGCGCGCCGCTTGCCTGACACTTGGTCTTTGTTACTATTACAACGCATGGGAATCACCTCGAGATAGATCTTGCGGGTTAGTCAAGATAGCTAACGCGAAACACTCGATCTTCAACTTTTCGGATGCTTCTTTCCAGGATGGAACGGCGGTTGCTCTTAGGTAGTCTTGAATCGCTTCAATGCAAGGATCGTCATGTAACAAGGATCCTAAACCAGGGGGAGATGTTTGTTTGCTAGCTGATGTTTTTATGAGCTAGCGATCAAGCATTCAAGAAGGAGTTGTCGATGAGTGCTGTCTATTCTTTGAACTTTGTCAAATCGCGTTTCTTCCATCAGTTCGTTGCCTTTATGGGCTCTTTGGTTCTGATTTGTGCAGTGGGGAAAAGTCAAGTTGCGTTTGACGTGAACCAGGTCGCTGCGGCTCGTAATAGCGATTCTATTGGATTGATGAATCAGATGATCGATTCCAAATTGGTGGATATCCAGTTGGACGTTTCCGCGTTGTTTACGCCCGGCGATGCGGCGGTGGTGACGGAATACACCGTTCGCGTTGTCAGCAGACACGAAGAAGTCCAAGTGGCTGATTTTTCACCAAGAACAGAAATGCACAGCGATATTTTTGGAACGATGCAAGTCAGCACCAATCAGGACCGAGTTCGCGAGGCTGCCATCCGAGGGATGGGTGGTTACCCAGGCGTTGGTTCCGCTCAAGGTTACGCATTTTATCACGACACGAATCAGGAGAATGTTCAATACGCGAGAAAGCCAGCATTGGAAATGGTAAGCGCAGCTGGGACTCTTGAGCGACGTCGTGGAGTTTATTTCAAAGTGCGACAATCGTCTCAAACTACGTTGGAAGGTGCGCGACCGTTCCGAGTTGTGTTTGAAGTTCCGAATTCATGGCGAGCCGACTTGCTAGATGTGACCATTGAGGCAGCGGGATTTGAGCATAGCGGGGCGAAGCGAGCTCGGATTTTATCATCCGAACAATTTGTTGTTGCTGTCTACCTTGAAAACGATGATCATGCAGCACGGGTCGCTCGAAACTATGTAAGGCAGCAACAAAGCTTACGCAATTACGCAAAGACGTTTGCGAAAACGATCGAACAACGCAGCTTTCCAACCCCGATCCATAAGTTGGGCGCAAAATTAGACATGTATGAGCCAAGCATTCCTGCACGATGGCTTGAAGATTTGATTTATCAGCAGGGAGTTTCGTACAACCTTACCAAGCTGTCGCATTTGCCGGTGGACGTCCGAGTGGCCATTATGAGCTATCTGGATCAAAAGCACTTGATCGAATCCATGTCTGCGACTCGCGAGGTGCCCAGCTTCGCGGCCCGCAATGCCTCGCTTAACGATTATGTGCAACGTTAAGCCGAATCCTGGGGGCATTCGTACCGATGGGGTAGTCCTGGTTTGGAGGTATGTTTTCGCTTAGACTGTTCCGAGAAGTTGCGCCCTTCCCTTAGAACAGAGTCGAATGATAATCAAGCAACCCGTAAGAAATGGTTTGGTTCGTATGCGACTTGGAATCCGTTGTTACCAGGTCGCATTTGTATTGTTGTTGTGCGGCATGTTGCCGTGCAATTTCGGGTTGGCGCAGGATTCGGAGATGAAGAATCGCGCCCTAAATGCCGCGATCACTCAAGTCCAGCCCATGGCGGGGATTGTTTTATGGACGACGAATGAGGCAATTGAGACAGCCCCCATTCAGTTGGAGTACAGTTATTTCACGTACGCTCAAGTTGTCAACGAGAAAGATCAGTACAGCTGGAACTCCATCGATTCGTTGCTAGACCAAGTTGCTAAGCGAGGGCATCAAGCCATTTTGCGATTTCACGATACGTATGTTGGAAAGAAGACTGGCGTACCAAAATACATCACTGCATTGTCCGGCTATAAAACAACGACTGGTAAAAGCGAGGGGAAGTCAACCGAGTTTCCTGACTGGACTCATCCGGAGCTACAACGGTTTGCCTTGGAGTTTTTCGAACGTTTCTCAGAGCGCTACGATCAAGACCCGAGAATTGCATTTGTCCAAGTGGGGTTTGGTCTTTGGGCTGAATATCATATTTACGATGGCCCCATGATTCTTGGAAAGACCTTCCCCTCCAAGGAATACCAATCCCAGTTTGTTCAGCATTTATCGAAGGTCTTAAAGCAAACACCTTGGATGATTTCCGTCGACGCGGCAGACAGCGATTTCGCTCCGTTCGAAGATAATCCGTTGTTGTTGTCGCTGCCATTCGGACTATTCGACGATTCGTTTAATCACAAGAAGCATGCCAAAGAGAATGAGCCGAATTGGAATGTCTTTGGGAACGAGCGATGGAAGCGGGCGCCAACGGGTGGAGAGTTTAGTTTTTTTGCGAAGGTGGACCAGACTAAAGCGCTTGCGGAAAATGGGCCGTATGGAACTTCGTTCGAAAAGCAGGCTGCTAAGTTCCACATCTCGTTCATGATCGGTGATGCCCAGCCAGAATATCAATCGGCGGACCGAATCAGAATCGCTTCGCAGGCTTGCGGCTATCGTTTTCGTGTGACGGAGTTCAGAACCAACGATACACGGTCATTTATTAGTATCTGCAATCAGGGAATTGCACCCATTTACTATGACGCCTTTGTGACGGTTGATCGAATCAGAGCGTCGGAATCCCTGAAGGGGTTGCTTCCGGGTGAGACGCGATCGTTCACGATTCCAGCGGGTGGCGTCAACCCATCGCTTTCCATCGAATGTGATCGGCTTGTCCCTGGGCAGACAATCGAATATGAAGCTGAATTATCGAATTAGCATTCGAAGGAAAGGTCATCGCGTCCCGATGTCGCATCGGAATCGATTCCAAGTTGCGATTGCATGCGAGGGAAATCGCGAACATAAGTGTCGGTGCTGCTATGGACGTGTTCTGCTTCGGTAATGAATCGAATTTGCTCGTCAGGATAGACGTCGTGCTTGATGAGAACTCTTTCAAACGGTTCCAAGGGTGAACCGTAGCAGATGATCATCTTGTGTTCATCAAATTGAATCTCTTGCTGCTTACGCGGATTAAGGACCGCGATTCCGGTGCAACCATCGTTGAGGATCAAATCTTCAAAATCGTAGAAAACGCTTTTCAGCACTGGGACGTCGATATGCTCACGATACAAGTCCTCGTGATCTTCCGAATCTCCACAATGGCTTGATTCGAGCACAACATCCACTTCATTCCCAAGGCAATCGATCAAATCGAGGAACAAGTCAAAGAGTCTTTCGCGAGATGCGGCGGCCATAATGACCGGTACTTTGGTGCTCGTTTTCGGGTCTGTGTACGAATCGTGACGATAGCCTTGTCTGGGGACAACTTGCAAATCGTAGGAAGGTCGGATTGCATCGGTTAAATCGAACGCGCCATACCGAAACACATTCATGTGCGTTTCTAGCTCGTCGCTGCTGAGCGATTTGAAGCTGGAGGTTGGATTCGTTCGTGTGTTGGTTTCTGGAACAGCCGATAGGGTGTTCGGCTGGTAACCTGGAGCATTGCCCATGGGAATAGCTCGTGCTTTTCTCGGGTTGAAAGTTGCGTAGCAAAATGTGGAAATGGATGTTGCTTCAAGTCATTCGAAGAACAACCAAGATTAGGTCGTCTTGGTGAGAAGCACTTCAATTTCGTTTTTTTTCCAATCAAATTTCCGGTGGTACATTCGATACAATCGGAAGTGTTCGCGGATAACGTATCGAGCTTTTCGGGGCTGGGAATTACGATAGACGTTAGCTCTCAGATGGAACTTTTGCTGAGGGGCTTGTTCCGTTAACAAAATGTTCCGATCGATAAGCCTGCGAAGACCGTTTTTCCTTTACCCCCGTTTGATTTCCAATCCATGACAAAGTTTGAGTCGGACCAAAAGATAGTTCGGTTTTATGGCGTTCCTTGGTTTGCAATCTTGGTTCTGATGCTTGTGTTTGGTTGCGAGACGAAATCAGCAAAGCAGGAGCTAGAAGCGACCGACGCGGTGTTGGCGCAATTGGAGTCGGTCACGAAACCTGTTCCTGATTCCAAATCAAATTCCGAAGCATCGGTCAAGTCGCCCGACTTATCTCTTTTCCATGGCGATGGAAGCTCGAAATCCGGCACCGCAGATATCGACCAGGCAAGCCCAGCATCGCCCACCAAAAAGCCAGCTAGTTCGATCATCACGGTGGACGATCCCGCCAAGCCTTGGACCACCGCCGATCAGTTACCTCGAGACATATGGGAAGTGCAGTATTTAGGAAACTTGCCGGTTGGCTATCTTCATCGTCATGCAGAGGTTTCTAAAACTCAGGGAAAGAAAGTCTTCCGAATCGAAACGGTCGGTGAGATAAGGGTGTCGATCCAGGGGAAGTCTCAGATTCAGAAACTAAGAGTCGCGACTCTAGAGCAAGACAACGGGGACTTGATTCAATTGGAAGGGGCGCTGGAGATTGGTGATAACAAACAATCGTTTAAGGGAAGTGTTTTGTCTGGTGTTCTACGTATGACCAATACGGTCAACGGCAAAGTGTCTCAGACCAAAATTGACTGGAAGGAATCTTTTCGCGGACCATTCGCCGTGGAACAGTCATTGATCCGAAAACCGATACAAGAACGTGAGCGACGCAAGCTGAAGTACTTCGATCCTATCCTGGTTCGTATGATTGATGGATTGGTTGAAGCGGATGAGTTCATTAGCACTCCGACCATGTTGGGTGGGACTCGCGAATTGCTGGAGGTGCGAAATACGGCTTTGGTGGGCGATTCAGGTTTAAAATCATTGGTTTGGGTAGATTCCAATGGGGAAGGATACAAAACTTTCATTGCGTCAGCCAACCTTCGTTCCTTTCGTACTACTCCCGTTACAGCTCAAGCAGTCGCTTCCTTGTTCGAGCTCCAGGCTTTGGAAGTTCGGTCGATTCCTTTGCAGGGGGCAATTCAGACGCAGTTGGATGGGGCGGTCTCCGAATCCACTACCTATCGAGTCACGCATGAGTCGAAAGACCCTTTTTCACTTTTCTCGGATCGAACAAACCAGCGGATTCGATCGGTGGATGCAAAATCAGCGGAAGTGTCGGTCTTTTCCGTGAACGAATCGCAAGAGTTGGTTGGTGGAATTGCGGCCGAGGAGCGAGTCGATCCGAATACACTCGCATCGACGGAGCTCATTCCTGCGTCGAGTACTTTCGTTGCTAAGCTTGCGAGTGCGATTCTTGCTTCCGCCCAAGAATTGGATCCGGAGAAGGCTACGGTTTCAGAAAAAGTTCGTACTTGTCAGAAGGAGCTCTTCAAACGGATTCAATTCAAAGAGTTTGACAACCAAGTCCATTCGATCAATCAAGTGATTCGACTGAAAAAAGCGAATGCGGTTGAGCATGCCATTCTTATGACGGCAGTTTGTCGGTCGCTCAAAATCCCTGCACGTATTGCTTTCGGTTATCAATACAACGGTTCGTCGGACGCGCCTGCAATGCGATTTCATGCTTGGGTCGAATATCGTGACAGCGACAAGTGGATTCCAATCGATTCGACGGAAAAGGACCCCGGCCTGAAGTTGGATCGGATTAAAGTGATCGAGTCAAGTTACTCGGACTCAAACCCTTATGATCCATTTTTGAACGTCGTGCGAATGATGGCCGAACTAGAGATCAAAGTACTTCCCAAATGATTTTGAGTGCGAGGCCAAGTATGAGAACGTGGCTCGCCGCCATTTTAGTGGCTTGTCTCTTCGTCCGAATCGTATCGGCCTGGGTTTGGCAGAACTACAACGTGCAGGAAAACTATCTTCGGTTCGGGGATAGCGATTCGTATTGGTATCTTGCAAGAACCATTGCCCATGGTGAGCCCTATCAGTACGGAAGTGCGAATACCCAGATATTCCGTGCACCGCTGTACCCCTTGTTTTTGTCCCCTTTTGCGGCGATGTTACCACCAGGGGAGTCGTTTTCTTGGTCAGCTATTTTTTGGGCTAGAGTTGCGGGCTGCATCGCTGGCACGATGGGGGTCGCGATACTGATGTTTTTGGCGGCTCGACTTGCGAGTCTTTCAAAAAGCGGGTTGGGGCAATCCGGTGAACCGAATACCAAGACCGTTACCTGCTTAGTTGCTGTTTCTTCCGGTTTGCTCGCTACTTTGTATCCTGGCGCGGTAGGCATGAGTATCTTTGTATTAAGCGAATCCTTGTTCTGTCCGCTCATGATTGCGGGGCTCGCAGCGACTTTTTTTTCGATCGTGGCCATCGAACGTGCACGGAACACCAAGGCGATTTTCTGGATGCTTGCTGCAGGGGTTTTAAGTGGAGCAGCTTGCCTAAGCCGTCCAAGCTGGAGCCTATGGCCGGTCATCCTGTTTCCGTATCTCGCGTGGATGATTTGGCGATCAGAACCGGTCACCCACAATCTTTCATGGGGTAGATTTCGTACTTGGATTCTGTGTTGTCTGATGTTTTGCATTGGAAACGCAGTCTGCATGTCGCCGTGGTGGATTCGCAATTACTGGGTGTCGGGAACGTTTGTTCCGACCACACTTCAGGTGGGAGCCAGTTTGTATGATGGCTGGCATCCAGGGGCTTCGGGAAGCAGTGATGAAAACATGGCTTTCGTCGATCAGTTTGTAAAAGAGCAACTGGACGAGGATCAAAGGCAACAGGCTGCGGGGAATGGGTTGAATGGGGCGTTTGAGTCGCGACTTGACCGGCGGATGAGGAATGCTGCTATTGATTGGGCTCTTGAAAACTCATCTGCCGCTGTTCAGCTAGGGTTGGTAAAATTCGTGAAGACGTGGTCCCCGTTGCCTGTAGCTCGAGAATTGGGAAGCAGTGCGGTGCGGTGGGCTGAAGCGTTTGGATACAGTGTGATTATGCTGCTTTCCGGGGTAGGGATGTGGCGGCTTCGCAATCAATCTGGCGCTTGGTTGATGGCGATGCCCGCGGTGTACTTTGCCATCCTGCATATGTTTTTTATCGGTTCGGTCCGATACCGACAGCCTGCGGTGTTGGTGCTGTGCGTGCTCGGTGGCGTTGGGCTAGTTTGCTGCATGCAATGGATTGTGAATAAATTTACGAATGGGTCAATAAAAATGTCGATGGATCGATAGCTTCTCATATTAATGTCACGGTTGACGCAAGTAGTACCAGAAAACCAAGCGAAGAATACCGACGAACTGATTCGTCGCAGCCGAGATCGCGTCTGGGAACATCGTATGGTCTGGCTTTTGCTGCTGACCATTTTGGGACTGACCGGTTACTTCTTCGTGATGGGGCAAGTCGATGACAAGTTGACCAAGGAGATACTGAAGCGACTGCGCACCGAATTTCCTGGCCACCAAGTAAATGTGGATCGTGCCCATTTGCAACACGGGCAATCGATCACCATAGAAGGAATTCGAATCACCAAGCCGACCGAGCAAGGGCTTCGCGACGTGGTGCGTTGCGGCAGATTGGTGTGCTACGGTCCGTTGGAATTGATTGGGCTAGCTCAAGGGCAACTTCCTGTTCAAAAGGTCATTGCAGATGGACTGGAGGTGTGGTTATGGCCTACATCGGATGGACGTTTCAGCGTTCAGGAGCTTTCCAGCAAGAAGCCACTGAACGCAAGCTTTCCTGCGATCGAAGTCCGTTCAGGGTTGCTTCGCATCGGCAATGAATCAGCACAAACGGGGCAAGAGATCATTTGCCATGACTTACGCGTTCAGGCCAATCTTCTCCCTCGCATGATCGCAGGCAGGGTGATGCCGCTTGCTGTCAAGGTCACGGCAAGCGTCTCGAGTAGCTTCTTTCGAAGCGTTAACTTGGTGGCGACAGTCAATGAGGACAAAACTAACTGGACTCTTCAAGGTCAGATTGCCAAGTTCGAGTATTCGCAACGCTTGGCTGACCAACTTCCAAAAATGTTTCAAAAGCAACTGAGCCAAGTGGAAGGCTTTAGCGGTCAATTCAACACTTCATTTGCCGCAGTTTCGAATCAAGGAACTCTTGATTTTGAAGCCAAGTCGACCATTTCTCAGGGAAGGTTGTTGCATCCCAAAGTTCCATACCCGCTTGAATCCATCTCAGGCGAAGTACACTTCAAGAAAGGAAGTGTTTATCTCAACCAATTCAAGGCATTCAGTCGAGACACCAGCCTTGCGTTTGCTGGCCATGTGCACGGTTATTCTTTTCCAGCGCCGCTGGAAGCCAGTTTTGCGGTCCAAGGCTTGGCTCTTGACGAGCGTTTGTATCAAGCGCTTCCCGTTTCCATCCAAGAAACATGGCGCAAGATAGGTATTGCCGGGAAGGTCAATGCGCAAGCGACCCTTCAGTTTGATGGTTCGCAATGGAAGCCAAGAGTAACGGTTCAAGCATTGAATGCGGGTTTGGAGCCCGAGTTCTTTCCCTATCCGGTCAAGAACGTCAATGGCGAGTTTGTTTACGAGAACGGCGTCATCACCGCCAAGGATCTTGTCGGTCAGGCGGGGGAACAAACGATTCGCGGCGGGCTTACGCTAACGCAGGCTAAGCCGCGTTGGCTGATGGATTTACGTTTGGCTGCGGATGGCCCCATCGCTATTGACGAAGCCTTATTGAAAGCCCTTTCACCTCGCGGAACCACTCCCAGTGGCGTGAATCAGTTTGTCACCTCGCTCCATCCCTCGGGAACCGTTCTTTTGAAGCAAGGTCGCTTTACACGCACCGCCGACCGCCCCGACACCATTTCGAAAGCGATCGAGCTGACGTTTTCAGAATGCTCCATCAAGTACGATAACTTTCGCTACCCGATTGTGGATGTCCATGGTGAAGTGACCATCGACAACGAGCGTATTCTTCTCCGAGATTTTGTCGGGCGAAACGACGGTGCTCGAATCAAAGGGTATGGTTTATGCCAAACGAAAAATGCCGCCTTAGAGTCGCTTGAGCTATTCTTTGACGGGTTTGATATTGGGCTTGATGAAGAACTCCAACTGGCACTTCCCAAAAGCGTTCGAGGACTATGGGATCAGCTGCAGCCAAGCGGCGTGCTGGATCAAGTGAACGTGGAGATTACTCGAAAGAGCACGAGCCCGGCCATCGACTTGCGAGTTGAAGTGGTCGAAAAGAGCGAATCGGAAACAAGGTCAGGAAGGTCCGTATCGGTTCGCCCCATATCCCTTCCTTATCAAATCAATGATATCGCCTGCAAGATTTTCTATCGGCCCGGCAGGATCGACATCAAATCGCTTTCGGGAACGCATGACTCCAGCCGAATGAAAACCGAAGGCATGTGTCGCCTACACTCCGATGGCACATGGGATGGGTTGCTCACCTGGATGCCGTCTACCCGTCTCGTGGTAGATCAAAGCTTACTAAATTGCCTGCCAAACTATCTGCGTGACCCGTTGGTTCGTATGGATTTTCGTGGGCCAGTCAGTATCACCGGCAACACAAGAGTCTCTTCCCCCACGACTCCTTACCAACCGCAAATGATTACGAATGCTACGAATCCAGATGAACCCTCGGGCGATGTTTCTATCGTTCGAGAATGGGATTTGGAATTGCAGATTGAAGATGGGCGACTAGGTGGTGGGGGCATTGCTTCCGGCATTCGCGGGTCCCTGTCCCTTTTGGGCAAGAGCACCCCTGCTGGACCTATGGCATTTGGCATGTTAGATCTCGATGCGCTTGCCATCAAGAATGTTGCCGTGACAGGGGTGCGAGGCCCATTTGCATTCAACCGCGAACAATTAATGTTTGGTCGGGATGCCATCCAGTGGCAGCAACAGCAAAACCTGCAGATTCCGAGCCTACGTTTGAGTATTCCGGAAAGCGATGTGGTTGCCGCGGACTATCTTGGTCAGAATTTCGACTCGAATGCAGTTTCGCAAGCTTCGTTTCGCAGCGAGTTCCGCGACTCGCTTGCCAATAGACCTGGCATCCTGAATCGATCGGAACCAATCCCCCCGGAAAATCCCAATGCTGTTTCTGCAAATCCCGAAGTGCCCATCCTGGATATCAAGGACACCGATGTTCGAGCGCGTTCGTTAAGCGGTACCATTTTCTTGAGCGGAACCGAACCACTTGGGCTTGGGGAAAGAGCCAGGTACCGATTCCGGTTGGTGGATGCCGACCTGCACGGGTTCCTGGTGGACCTGGGTGAGACCAACACCAGCACTTCGGGTAGGCTATCGATTCAATGCGATGTGAACGGAGCGCTGACCAACACTTCGTCCCTAGAGGGGCAAGGGCAGGCTTGGTTGCGTCGAGCCAACCTGTATGAACTTCCGGCCATGATTCGGCTGTTCCAGATTTTGTCCGTAAGCCCCAGTCAAGCAGCGTTCGATTCTGCGGACGTTCAATTCGCAATCGATGGAGACCAGTTCCCCATCCAAGAGCTTACTTTAGATGGAGATATTGTCTCGATGCGCGGCACGGGATGGGTAAACATGCGACGCGAAGTTCACCTCGACATGTTTGCTAATGTTGGTCGACGCGGCGGAATATTCCGACCCATTTCCAACGCGAGCGGTGCGAAGTTATGGCAAATCGAGGTCGATGGCACTACCAACGACCCGCAGATTCGTCATCATCGACTCTTCATGAACACCCTCGATAAAGTGCTTCCGGAAAATGCATCGCGCGAGTGAACCGCTTGGAAAAGCGGTTTCAAGCTTTGCTAATTAGGCCGAAATGGCTATCGCGTTCGAAACCCTCTTCTGAATCCGTTGGAAACAGGATTGGAGCTGGCTTGCGAAGTTTTCGTGGAAGCTTGTTCTGTCTGAGTCATCACCTTTTTCGTGCTGTCCCCCGTGCTGTTGGAGGCGAGAACGCGTTCGGGAGATTTGACTTGCTGAATAACCTGATCCACCGCCGCCGGATCTAAAGCAACTGTTTTCGAGTTGGTATTAGAAGTGATGACGGGTGCAGCCGATCTGCCTTCCCCTTCACCGCTCAGTCCACTATTCGAAGACGATGACGACGAATTGTTTGTCGACGATGTGCTAACGGCCGGAGATGGTGTGAACGTCAAATCGGTAGGATGCGCTTTGATTCGGAACAAGGAAGCGTCCCCTTCTTTGCCGCGAACTTCAACACGTGAATCGGTTACTGGCAAGACCGCTTGAACCGCTTGATTGGAAGGATTCGTAGCTCTAACGGTCAATTGGTTGCCTGCCGAGTTGAGCGATACTTTGACATCTTTGTACGTACGCCAATCTCCCACTCCACTGTTCCAGATTGTTTCTGCGTTCGGTCGTACGGCGGCCGTAATACCTCGTCTCAAGTTGCTTCCCATAAAGTCTCGTAGGTCGATGAATCGAGCTTCAATGCGACCGGAGCTGAGTGGGGTCGAAACCGAGTTCGTTGCGGTCGGGGCGGAACTGACGACTACCGATCTCGTCTCACCGGAAACAAAGGGCAAATCTGGCAAAGTGAACTTATAGTCTCCCGGGCCAACGTTATTGAGCGTGAAGCCATCGGAAGAACTTATTAATGTTAGTGGTTCGCTTCCAGTCGTTCCATTGATCATCTCGACCGAAATCGGCAAGCCGCGCAGGCCTTCGGGAATGGTCACGCCAACATTACGTGGCGTAAAGTTCTGTACATTCAAGGTGACGGTAGCGGTATCGGTTGCTGTTCCGCCATCGCTAATCGTGTAACTGAAGGTGACTGTTCCCTTAAAATCAGTGTTAGGAGCAGAGTACAAAAGTGTTCGGCCGTTCGGGCCGATTTGCACAGTCCCTTGCCCAGTAGCGGGCTGTGTCACCGCAGTGATTGTGTAGGTTTCGCCAGAATCGACGTTAGGATCGTTAGCCAAAACGTTGAGCGATTGGCCAGGTGACGAAAGCGTGTTGAGCGAATCATTGACTGCATCAGGTACATCGTTGACCGCCGCCACGTTGAATGTCACGGTGCCGCTGGCGAGTCCGCCGTTGCTGCTTCGCACAGTGTACACCACTTGCTCAGGGCCGTTGAAATTAGCCCGAGGAGCATAGTTCACCTTTCCATTAACGACACTGGCTGTGCCGTTCGGTGCCCTCACTTCCGTAATGGTAAGCGTGTTGCCAGTTTCCGCAGGAGTATCATTGGCCAGTACATCAAAATCAGCAGCCGCTGCGTCTTCGGTGACTGCGAATGATTCCCCTACGACTGTTGGTGGTGGAACAGCGGGCGAGACTGTGACAGTGACTGTTGCGGTGGATGTACCACCGTTGCCGTCGCTGATGGTGTACGTAAACGTTTCATTTCCGGTGAAGTTGGATCGCGGAGTGTAGACAACGCCTGAGCCAGCGCTGCCAACACGCACTGTTCCACCTTGGCTTGGAGTTCCAACTTGAGTGACGGTAAGGGTCTCACCAGAGTCGGCGCCTTGAGTGTCGTTCGTAAGAACGGGAATGAATACGTCTCGGTCGGTGTTGCGTACAGTTCCGAGCGAATCATTGACCGCGACAGGATTGTCGTTCACTGCACGCAGTTGGACCGTCACGGTCGACGTTGCGGTTGCATTGGTTTGATCGCGAACGGTGTAGGTGAAGGTCTCTTGACCATTCACGTTCGCAGCTGGCGTGTAGATCAGACGTCGATTGTCGGATGCAATCGTGATGGTTCCTCCACGAGACCCAGTCGAAACCGATTGAATCGACAAGACTGCACCCGAGCCCGTGACGATGGTATCGTTGTCGAGAACGGCGAGCGAATTGTTGGTCGAATCTTCATCGAAATTGAAGACGTCCGGGTTCGCGACAAAGTTTTGACCAATCGCTAGGTTCAGAGTCCCGAATGCAACTCGCCCATCGGGGATTTGTCCATCTTCTTTGAATATGGAAAACCCTCGGCTAGGAAGCTCTGCCGGGTTTGTGCTAAAGGAAGCCTGTCCCGATGCGGTTGCACGCATCCGGATGGTGGCAACCGTTTGAGCCGCACGGCCCGGCCCCGCACTGAAGCTGGAGAATGCCCCAAATTCATCTACTAGTCCAGGAGTTGCAAGGCTTGGTGTGCTTCGGCCATTAGCAAAAAGTGAATCGTAAGTCACCGGCGTTGAACCGACCAATTCGATCTTGGTCGAATCAAAGAGCATATCCAGGTATGCCGAGAATACTCCGTCACCCTCCGGGTTCCCACCCACCCGAAGATCATTCACAACGACTCGCAATACAAATTCTTGACCGATCGACAGCGAGGTAAGCGCCGTTGTATTGGTCGAGTCAAAGGCTTGCAAACTTACGCGAACTTTTGCTGCATCGGATACCGTTATCCCAACCGCTTGTGTCGTGGAGTTGCCTGCTGTATCCGTCAATCGGAGCAAGGCAGATTGTGGACCAAGCTGGCCGCTAGTCGGGGTCCAAGTCATCAGACCTGTACTTTGATTGATGGTCCAACCAGCAGGTGCGTTCTCGATTGAGTACCGAAGTCCCTGCCCCTCTTCTGGACTGTTCAAATCAAAGCTCAATAAGGTGTTCACGTTCGCGCTAGTCGGCAAGGCAGTCGAGGCAATTGCCGCAGGCACGACGGAGTCATAAGTAACCGATAGAGCTGGTGAGGCTGAAGTTGTTACGCCGTTCTGGGTTTGCGTCGCAACGATACTTCGCACGCCGTTGCCAAGTTGGGAGACCAAGTTGGTCGTGATGGTCGTTGTCGAGCCTGTTGCGACGGCAGTTCCTACTACTTGATCGCCAACACGTAAGTTGACGGTCGCACCCGGGGTTGTGCCAGAAATGACAAACTGCATCGAGGCAGAGTTCGTAATATTGTCGGAATCGCTGGTTCCGCTATCGGTTGCTGCTAACAAATCGATGGAGGTGGGGGCCGTCAGCCCCGCAGCAACATTGAACGTTAGGATTTCCGTGTCGAACTTGTCGCCAGTGGTGGGTGAATTTTGGTCCACCGCGCGCACGCTGACGGCAACATCGAACGACCCTGTGAAGTTGGTCGGGGCTGTTACGCTGAGCTGGCCCGTCGAGCTATTGACATTGAATTGGTAGTCCGCAGTGCCTCGCCGTGCAGCCTCATAAAAAACGGCTTGGCCTTCCGCATCCTGTGAGGATAGCTGAATGTTGACTGTTTGGCCGGGCGAGATGGCGGGAACCGTAATGTCGTTCAAGAACGGCGCTCCATCGGCGGTATCGGCTGCTGCGGTAGCCACAAAGGTCCGCGTGAAGCGATTGCCCGCTGCGTCTTCCACCTGAACCGTAATGGTAGACGTGCCCGAATTCGCCAAAGCCTTCAATCGGATCAGCCCATTTTCGGTGTCGTTGAAGATCTGAGCGGACTTGATTGATACTTCGTTGACGGGCTTGTTCTGCGAGGAGTTATTGACAGGCGTTCTTGATATTCCCTCTCGAACAGTATCCCCCTCAATTAACTGACCAAAGATCGAATGGTTGAAGTCCAGGTGCCTTTGAGGTCCTTCAGTAATAAAGAACTGGGAGTCGTTCGTATCGTCGCTTGACTTCGCATAAGACAAGATGCCGGTACGGTTGTGCTGCAAATCAAGATCGAATTGGTCATCGAAATTGCCGAGCGTCGATCCACCACTTCCCGTTCCGGTTGGATCGCCAGCCTGCAACACGAAGTTATCGATCACTCGGTGAAAAATGATTTTGTTGGTACCAGCTTCGTTGTAGAAGCCACTGTTGGTTAGGGTTTCGATTCGATTTACAGGGCGTGGCGCCTCGTCCGCAAAAAGACGGTACACCATCTCGCCATACCCGTTGACGTCGATGCGCCATGCTTTGTTATTGGTGACCATCTCCGCAGAGATAACGGATGGGTTGCTGCTCGTGACGGTAATTGCGATAGCGCCGCCATTCGGATCGTAAGCGTCGACTGGGACATGCAAGGGCGAACCGTTAAGCACTGTGACGTTCGGAATCGCAGTGAACGTCGGATTGGTTCCTGTTGGAATGATGACATTCGATCGCGTCGAAATTTCTTGCAGCGTAAGCAGCCCGGTAACTCGGTTGCCACTGCCAAATTCCCAAGTCGGGTATTGAGTAATCCCTTCGGCGATGGCGGTTGCATTCCGAGTTCGGTCGGGATTCGTCATTTCCAGGAATGGCAGGAACTGAGCACCGTCATCAAAGAGCTTTTTCTGTTCAGTGCAAACGGGACACCAATCTGCACCAAAAAAGCGAACGCCAGCTTGCTGCAAAGCTTTAGCAAATTCAACGAGGTTCGGCGCCGCGTCTTCCCCTTCTCCGACTAAACCGCTGGAGTTCATTGGGGCGCTGCTGAACTGCGAAGGCACGCTCGTGCCCGAACCAGCCGATGCGGCTGCCATCGATGCTGCGTCGTAGAAATCTGCAGCCATCAATTGACGCGACTCGAGCGGCTCGAAGTGGATAGGACGACATTTTCGATTCTCTACCGATGGCAAAGCGCTTTTCAAAAGAGCCGCAAACCATTTCCTTGCAGAGGTCTTCGTTGAATTTTGGCGTTGCATATTTGTCATATCTAATCCTACTTTTCCCAAACTTGGGCCCATCACGAGAACCTTGAACCGAGCTAGAAATACTTCGAAGTGCACTTCCTGCAAAATTACTAGTTTAAAAACTAATAGTATCCACGGCCTAGCCTCTACCACTTTCCCAACTAGCAAACTCAAGCATATACGAGCTTTCTTGCTTCGCAGGGGCGTGGCGTCCTGTAACACATCATTCTCGGAACGGTTGGGGTCCGAATTTGAGGGTTAGGTCACATATTTGGATGTATTTCCAAACAAGCGTCATTTTGGATGCGGTTTGCCGACGGAAGTTCCATTGCAAGTCGTCTAGCTAAACTGCCCAATTGAACTAGGCAGGAAACTGGCCAGACTCCATAATACGCGACTCGGAGAGTCTAAAACCGCAGTTTTTGAATGCAGAAATCTTAAGAACATGGCCAAGAGCAAAAAGAAAAAGGAAACTACATTCCTCGTTTGTCAGGAAACCGGCGACATTAACTACTGTTTGTTGCGTAAGCCTGGCGGGGAGAAACTGCAGCTGAAGAAATACAGCCCACGCCTTCGTCGCGTTACCCTGCATCTTGAAAAGCGAAAGTAATCCTTCACGGAACTACCTCGAATTGCGGTGTACGAGTCGGTTCTCATTCCTATCGAGACTCTCGTGCGGTGGCATTGGTCTGCGGCACGATTGAGTTCCGTTGTGTGATTCGTGCGAGTTCCGGGGGGTTGGATTTTCGGTTTTCCCACTTCGCGTCTATTGTTTTTATCGGTTTGCACGGAGGGTGGGACGCATGGCAAAGCAATGGCTGTTCAAAGGGCATGATTCGGCCGCCATCAGTGAATTAGCGCGGTCGTCGAGCGTCGATTTGGTCGTCGCTCAACTTCTCTACGGCCGTGAAATCACCAATAGGGACGAGATATCCAGGTTCTTAGAGGCCCGATTCTCCGATCTGCGGGAGCCTGAGCTTCTGCCTGGTATCGTTGATGCGTCCCAAAAAATCTATGCCGCGGTGACTGCCAAAACGCCAATCACTGTTTACGGTGACTACGATGCGGACGGAATGACTGGCACCTCCATTTTGTTCAACTGTCTCCGGCTCTTAGGAGCAGATGTCCAGTATTTCGTGCCGAATCGGCTGGAAGATAGTTACGGGTTGAGCTGTGAAGCCATTGAGAAGCTTGCTCAGCGAGGTCGGAAGATGCTTGTGAGCGTTGACTGCGGGATTGGATCGATCCGAGAGGCAGAGCGTTGTCGCGAGCTTGGAATCGAGCTGATCATCACGGATCACCACCGCATGGGTGAGACGCTCCCTTTGGCGTCCGCGATCGTGCATCCGGCGCATCCTGGGCATCAGTATCCATTTCATGGTCTGTGCGGTGCTGGGGTGGCATTCAAGCTTGCTTGGGCTCTTTGCCAACACGCTAGCCAGGCCAAAAAAGTCTCTATCGCTCTCAGAGACTTCCTGCTTCAGGCAACGACGCTTGCGGCGATCGGGACTGTAGCGGATGTGGTGCCGTTATTGGATGAGAATCGCTTGATCGTGCGGCATGCCTTAAAACTGATGCAAGAGCATGCTCCGATGGGGCTGAAAGCGCTTCTCAAGCAGACCAAGCTGCATGAGAAAAAGGTGCTCACTGCAGAAGACATCGCATTCACTATTGCGCCACGTCTGAATGCGGCCGGTCGGCTGGGGCAGGCACAACTAGGAATTGAGCTGATGACCACTCAAGACCCTAAGCGAGCGGAAACCTTGGCGGAGTATATCGACCGCCTGAATGCGGACCGTGAATCGCTCGAGCGAAGCATCGTGATCGCAGCGACCAAGCAGGCGAAAGAACAATTTGATATTGAAAATGACTCAGCGCTGGTTCTATCCGCGCCGGGTTGGCATTTGGGCGTGATTGGTGTGGTTGCAAGTCGCCTTTCTGAAAAATTTCATCGGCCGGTAGTGATCATTGGTATGGATCCCATCGGCCAAAAACCCGCAACAGGCTCCGCTCGTTCCCAGGGTATTATCGATTTGCACTCCACCTTGGAATTGTGCCGCGAACATCTGGTTTCGTGTGGCGGGCATGCTGCGGCAGCCGGGCTTAGGATCGAAGAAAATAGGATTGCATCTTTTCGCGATGCCTTTTGCGAAGCTGTTTCCGGCCATTTGAAAGGCCATCAACCTGTGGCTCAGCTTCAAATCGATGCCGAAACGACGTTGAAGCAAATGAATCTCAATACCGTTTCGATGATGGAAAAACTGGCTCCTTTTGGGGCAGGCAATCCGAGGCCCGTTTTGGTGGCCAGCAACGTGGAGCTCACCGAGGCAGCCAAAGCCATGGGGGCAGGCGATCGGCACATGACCGCCCGGTTCACTCAGTTTGGTTCTGTGATGCGAGCCGTTGCATTTGGCCAATCGGATTGGATTGAACCCATGAATAGCCATAAGGGGCAGTTTGATATTGCCTTTCGGCCGAACATCAATGAGTACAACGGAATGAAAAGCGTTCAGTTACAATTGTTGGACTGGCGAGTTTCCAGGATTGCTGCACAATCCCCTCACTCGCCGCGAACGTCCAAAGCGGAAAGCGTTTCCTCCCAGCTAGCGGGAAGTGAATTCTCCTAATCCAGTCGAATTGCCGTCCTGATGAAAAGTGACGCGTTCGTTGAAAGCGGTCACCGAAAAACATTCGAGGTTACAGTGTCGAATCAAAACGAGCCAGGGGCCAACTCCCCAGGCCCGAAAGCATCATCATCGTCGCAAAGGATCGATTCGCAGCTTGCGGAAACGATCGGTTCGGTCGATAACGCCCCTACACTCAGCCTGACTCATGATTCTCTGACCATCGATGGCTATTCGCGTGCTGCAGTTCAAACCTATTGGCGCATCGCCGAAATGAAGCTTGGTTTTGACTTGGGGGCTCAGCCCTGGGACTTTATGGCCCTGCCAAGATTCATGGTATCCCACGCTCATCTTGACCACATTGCGGCTCTGCCTGCCTATGTCGCTCGTCGTCGCATGATGAAAATGGAGAAGCCTACCATCTACTTGCCCGAATCCGCGGTTTCTTCGGTGGACGCGATGCTGAAGTGCTTTTCAAGGCTAGACCGAGGCCGACTTCCATGCGACTTGGTACCGTTAACTCCGAACCAGGAAATTGAGCTTTCGCGTGAGTTGGTAGTAACGACCAGTGCGACCAAGCATTCGATTCCATCGCTTGGCTTTATTGTTTGGGAACGCCGTCGTAAGCTTCGCCCCGAGTTCGTGAACTTGACGGGGGATCAAATTCGCGACATCAAACTTTCTGGTATCGATGTCACTCGGGAGATCCGAATCCCGTTGGTGGCATATACGGGCGACACTGCTCCGGAAGGGCTGGACAACTGTCCGGACATGTATCGAGCGAAGATTTTAATTACGGAGATGACGTTTGTCGCCCCGGACCATCGCAAGGAGAAGATTCACAAGCATGGGCACACTCACCTGGATGATATCGTGGCTAGGCGAAACGACTTCCAAAACGAGATTGTCATCTGCGGCCACTTCAGCACTCGATACAACGATGCACAGATCAAGCGTTGGGTCGACAAAGCGCTTCCAGACCGGCTCGACGGACGCTTGAAGCTTTGGCTGTAATACCACAATTCGAAAAACAAACGATTCGTTTAAAGGTTGCCGTCCAAGCCTAACTCAAAAGGTTCGACAGAAGTTTCATGACCTGCCTTGCTCCGGCGTTTTTCCACCGCATTCCTGACAGCTTCAACCGTTTCGTCTTGATTTGATTGCAAGCTGATTCTTCGATCCCACTTACGACAGGACAGCCTCGGCCTCGTTGTTCGGAGTAGTTCCTGATGCGGAAGTATCGTTGTAAGTATCTGTCAGCTTTCTTGAACTCATCGACTGCGGAAGCCTTGAGGCCGTGTAGCTCCTTCATCTTGGCGATGGAGCGCATCACTCGTCCCAAGCATCGGTGACAAAAGCGATATTCAAGAACTTCTCGCTGTATGAACGTACCACACTACTGAGTAATGACGTCAGGTTGTCGGTTAGCTGAGTTTGATTTTCTTGTGGTGTTGCGGCCAATTAGACCGTGTCAATACGATAGCCTTCGCTGAAGACGCTAAGCGTCGGCACTGCTGTCATCTCATAGTATCCGGACGGAGCAATGCAACGAATGACGCCGTCCCAACTGATGGATAAAACAACGTTTTTGCTATTCTTTTTCGCTTGATCAATCCATTTTTGTATTTGCTCCAACTGACATTCAACACGATGCGGTTCGATTGCTTCGAAGCACCACTCTGGAAACGATCGACCTAACTCTCAGGCAATACTCTCTATTTGGTATTCAATGCCGTGAGTTCATAACGGTGTGATTCCCGGTTCAAGGAATGACGAAGCGTTGGAAGCGAAAGCCTGCTGTGCTTTCGCAGCTAGAGTGGCTGAAATTGTTTCAATCTCCACATTCGAGATTGCTCGAGTGAGGCCAGGCAATGCAAATTGATCAACCATCAGGCGTCCTTTCCTTCGGAGTTAGTCTGATAAACAACATCTTGGGAGAAGAAGTCTCTTCTTTCCTATATCACTTCAGTCGTTTTCGGATGCATTGCTTGGATCGCTCCCAATTCACCAACAAACCATTCTTGGTCTGACCCTCTTAAGCTCTCTTCCAAACCGAAGCGAAGTATTCATCCAAGCTTTGAAGCTTCGAATCGACTTCGCTCTTGGTGGACGATGAAGTTGTACTTGACTGAGCCACTACGTCGCCTCGTTTCTCGCTCGTACTGGTCGAACCTGATGCAAGATGAAGACTCGTTGCTGATGCTCTCATCGGGACCGCATCCCGATCGTCTTCAATGCCAGTAACTGCTGCGCCACCCAATCCCACTGTGCCAACCTTGCCGGTCGAAACAACCGGTGCCGGTGTACCTGTCATCGGAGGTGTCACGAATCCGAATCCAGATGGAGCCGATGGAGGCACCG
>JBIKLJ010000244.1:0-7048 GCA_044359895.1 Pirellula sp. | reverse complement strand
TGGCTCGATGGCGCAACGAACACGTTGGGTTCGTGTTCCAGTTTTATCATCTGCTGCCTGTTCTTTCGGCGTTCGAAAACGTCGAACTGCCTTTGTTGCTTCTGCCGCTCAGTGCCAGAAAGCGGCGCGAACAAGTCATGACTGCATTGGAACTTGTGGGATTGAACGACCGCAACTCGCACTTGCCCAGCCAGCTCTCTGGCGGACAGCAACAACGGGTGGGTATCGCGCGAGCTATCGTCACCGATCCAACCTTGATCGTGGCCGACGAACCGACCGGGGACTTGGACGCCAAGTCAGCTCACGAGATTTTAGATTTGCTTGGGACTCTGCAACGCTCTCTGAACAAAACGATTCTCATGGTGACTCACGATTTGCGAGCCGCCCGTCGCGCGGATCGCATCCAGCATCTCGACAAAGGCCGGCTGGTCGATCAGCCCGACGAAGCACTTTACGAAGCCGGTTAGGAGACCCACTATGAAATTCATGATGTTGATTTTTAAGAACCTACGTCGCAATCTGGTTCGGTCCATGCTGACCAGCGCAGGTGTGATGGTTTTGGTTTTTGTTATTACTCTGATCTGGTCCATCCTGGGCTTCCTGGATATGGCAACCTCCGAAAAGTCTGCGAACTTTAAGGGGATCGTCACGGAAAAATGGAGCATCCCAAGCCAGCTTCCTTTTTCCTACGCCTCGACCTTGGAAAACGGAGCCGCTCGAGAAGAGTCCGATGTGAAGCCCATCGATTCCATGACTTGGCAATTTTTCATTGGCAGCGTGGACAAGACCAATATCGGCTTCAGCACCTTCATCTTCGCCTTTTGCATGGAACCCAAAAAGCTTCTGACCATGATGGACGAATTGGACTCGCTTCAACCTGGCCCCAAGGCGGAATTGGACAAGGCCATTAAGGCGATGGAATCAAATCGCCAAGGGATTATCGTTGGTCAAAAAAGATTGGCCGCCATCGAAAAGAAAGTGGGGGATCGCATCAAAGTTTTTGGAATCAATTACCGCGACCTGGAACTGGAATGCGAGATCGTAGGAACCTTCCCACCAGGACGTTACGACAACAACACCTGCATCAATCGCGACTATCTGAATGCATCGTTGGATGCCTACAAGGCCAGCAAGGGAAAGCCCCATCCTCTCGCTGAAAAGACCTTGAACTTGGTTTGGGTCAAAGTACCGACCAAAGATACGTTCACCAAAATGAGCGGCCAAATTGACAACTCGCCCATGTTTGCGGCCCCACCCGTCAAGATCGAAACAGCCTCCTCGGGCGTATCGAACTTCTTAGCCGCCTACAAAGATTTGCTGATGATTCTCCGCTATTTGCTTGCCCCAGCGATCATCATCACGCTGACCGTGGTGATCTCCAATGCGATCAGCATCAGCGTGCGTGAACGTCGCAAAGAGATGGCTGTACTCAAGGTCATCGGCTTTCAACCCAATCAGATTATCTTTCTTGTGTTGGGCGAAGCGATTCTGTTAGGTGTGGTTGCAGGTGCGATTAGCTCCATAGGCACCTACTACATCGTGAATCGAGTGATCGGTGGGATTCCATTTCAAATCGCTTTCTTCTCTAGCTTTCCTGTGCTAGACGGAGCGTTGTGGTGGGGGGCCGCGATCGGCTTCATTACATCCTTTGCTGGCAGTATCTTGCCAGCCCTCTCGACACGCTCGATCAAAGTGGTCGACGTATTTTCAAAGGTGGCATAAGTTATGGAAGACGCAGTACCTCAGCAACGCGTACAATCGCAATTGCCTAAACGAATTGTCGATGGAATCCTGGCAATCATGAAGGTCCTGGGGATCATGTTGCTGTTCATCCTGGTAACGGCACTTGTGATTACCTTCTTTTTGTATTTCGTTACGCTCGACAACGCCTGGCTTCTTATCCCAGCATCCTTCGGCTTCTTCGGCTTGATGCTCCTTATTGTCTACTTTGCTAAGATCCCTATTGGCTACAACCTGCGAAACCTGATTGTCCGTTATCGAACCACCCTGCTAACGTCCGTCGCGTTTATTCTCGTGACAGGGGTGCTCACCGGCCTAATGGGATTCATCAATGGACTCAAGCGTTTGGCGCAAGCGACGGGCAATCCAGCCAATGTGATCGTTTTGTCACAAGGTTCTACCGAAGAGGCTGTTAGCAATCTGGCTTTCGAAAGCATGGGCGATATCGCTCAGCAAGAAGGGGTCGAACGAAGGAACGACGAACCGCTCTGTAGCCGCGAGTCCTATCTGGTTTTAAGCCTACCTATTGCCGAACCCGTGCCAGGCAGTCCGACCCGTCGCTTACTGCAAGTGCGTGGTCTGTTCGATCCGGTAGCCTCCGCCCAAGTGCATGATTTCGATTTGCTTCCAGGGGGCGAGTGGTTCTCCGCCGCTGGCGTGCGGCCTGACGCGGATCCCAACAAACCACCATTGGTCGAAGTCGTTCTTGGCCAAGGGATTGCAAGACAACTGGCAGGTGACCGCTCCGCCGCTTCGCGTGCAGAGGCTAGGAATCCCGAGCAACTTGAAGTAGGCGACACCATTCCTCTGGACACGCGCGAACTGGTCGTGACCGGTATTATGAAAACCGAGGGAACAACGTTCGATTCCGAAGTATGGTCTAAGCAAAGCGTCATTGGACCTCTGTTGGGCAAGTCCAACTACACGACTTTGGTTTTACGAGCGACCGACGCACAGCAGGCTCAAAAGTTAGAAGACTTTTTTATGGGCAAGGACAAGGATTTCAAGTACGAGAAAACTCAAGTCAACGCGTTCACTGAAACCAATTACTACAAGTCGCAAAGCCAAACCAGCGTGCAATTGTTGATCGGTACGATCTTAGTTGCCACCGTGATGGGCTTTGGGGGAGTGATGGGTGTTATGAATACGATGTTTGCAGCCATCAGCCAACGAGTCAAAGATATCGGAATGTTGCGATTACTGGGATTCAGCCGATGGCGGATCTTGGTTAGCTTCTTGACGGAATCGTTGCTCATCGCGCTGTTGGGTGGAATCATCGGTTGCGTTTTGGGATACATGTGCAATGGTCTCCAAGCGACCAGCATCATCGGCGGTGGGGCTGGCCCAGGGGGCAAGGCTGTCGTATTCCGAGTGGTTGTCGACTGGGGAGTCCTCGGAATCGGCTTAACCCTGAGCATGCTCATGGGCTTCGTCGGTGGACTGATACCCGCTTTGTCTGCCATGCGGTTTAAGCCACTCGAGGCTCTTCGAGGGTAATCCTTTCCAAGCTTAGTCGACCTTTTGAAACCAGTCGAAGATATCCGCCAACGACACTTGGACAATGGCCAAGTGTTCCACGTTTTCATAGATCCTTTCGTCGACCACCGCGCCCGCTTGCGAGACCGATTCGGAGAACGCAAGAACACCGCGCTTCCCAAAGTCCACATCGCCCGCAGCAGCGAAGACCGGCATTTTGGCCCAGGCAACTGGTTTCGTGATACCTCGCCCCCCACCCAGAATCGCGCACGACCGTGCAACCCCTGGATTCTGTTCCACTTGCTGGATCAGCTGCCCCGCCCCCATCGAATGCCCGATCAGATCAACTCGTTTCCGATCGATGGGCAAAGATTCCGCTAGGGAATCCAATAGCTCTTGGAGCGGTAACATTCCAGAGAGCAACGGCTGACGCGGAGCGACAAGCACATACCCTGCCTCGCGTGCCAAGGTTGCCAACCTCCCTGCTCCGTAGGAATCGAAGAACATGTTCTCGCTTCCACCAGCACCGTGATATGCGACCAAAACTTTGAATGGCTTGGATGCATCGGAATCCCTTGGCACCTGGATGCGAACCACCCCCGACTTTCCGACCTTGGAGAAGTCGAGCCAGTATTGCCCCGCTCGCGACAGATCGATCGCGGGTTCGTTTGCCTGAGCTTGCTTGAGCCATCGCTCCGATTGGACCAGAATCGCATGCGCAGGGTAATCGGTCTCTTGAACACGTCCCCGAGCCAAATCGCGTAGCAGCTTGAGATTCAACTCTAGGGATTGTCGCAAATTGTTGCGAGGCTCCTTCGGAATTGCCTTCATTTGTTCTGTGGCAGCAAGAAGTCGCTGATCTCGATCATCGCTGAACGAGATCATCTGCCAAGGCATGGTAATCTCCTTCTGGTTTCCGACCAACTTGGCCTCCACTCTAACATCTTGTTCAGCGACCTTGCCAGCCTGAACCGTTTGACGAAAATCCAACGGGAAGCTTTCAATGTTATGCTCCGTCGCGAAGCTGGGCTTGGAATCGTCCCCGGAAGAATCCCTCCAAGTCAATTGAAGTTGCACGGGCATCGCGACAGACTCGTCTGCGTTGTAGCTCTCTTTTAAAGTCCAATCGATCTCGACCTTTGAACTGTCAAACCATCGCGACTTGGGAGCAAGTCGCACCGAGATCAACGCCTTCGCGAAGTCTTGTTCCTCCGGAGAAATCAATTCGATTCGAGCGGCATCCACGAACTTCTCTGCGTCGGAAAGGGACAGCTGAAAGAACGATTGGACGGCTGACTGCAAACTCGGTATGACTTTCTTACGAATCGCAAGATCTTGATGCCCACGCTCAAAATCGGATTCGAAAGCAATCACCTGTTTGCCAAGTTGGTATCGAACCTCTTGGGCCGCCAGAAACGGAAGGACACTTGTAACCAAGGCACAAAACAGCGTTACGCCAGCGAGAAACTTGGGATTCAACCGCAAGAACATATTCTTGTTCCACTTTTCGGGGCATGTAAAATCAACCGGATGTAGGATCGCCGAGCAGGCGACCAAAATCATACTACCAGGATAGCGAACCAAGCCCCGTCGCCTACCCGTTTATGCAAGAACCTCGTTGATGATTTTCGCAGGCTGCACGCCGGTCAAGCGAAAATCCAAGCCTTGCGAGCGAATCGTCAAGCGTTCGTGGTTGAGCCCCAACTGGTGCAGAAGCGTAGCATGGATGTCTCGAACGTGGACAGAATGATCAACGGGTCCGAAACCAAACTCATCGGTTTCGCCAAAAATCGTACCCGGTTTGAAGCCGCCGCCAGCGAACCACATCGTAAATGCATCAATATGGTGGTTGCGGCCGGTCGATTCACGAACTTCGCCCATCGGGGTACGCCCAAATTCACCCCCCCAAATCACAATAGTATCTTCCAGCAGCCCGCGTTGCTTGAGATCCATCACTAACGCAGCCCCTGATTGATCAATCTCACGGCTAATGGAAGGCAGATGCTCTTCAAGATTCTCAGTTGGCCCACCGTGATGGTCCCAATTCGTGTGATACAACTGAACAAACCGCACACCACGCTCCACCAACCTACGAGCCAGAAGGCAATTTCGGGCGAAGCTCGTTTCCTTGGGATCTTTAATACCGTAAAGATCTAGGGTTTCTTGACTCTCTTGGTTGGTGTCCATCAACTCCGGCGCACTGCTTTGCATTCGATACGCCATTTCGTATGCGTTGATGCGAGTCGCGATCTCTTCGTCACCTGTGTCAGCAAGTCGCTTTGCGTTCAGTTTACGAACCGCATCCAAAACTTGGACTTGCTGCGCGTTGGATATGGAATCAGGGGTGGTGAGATTGAGAATGGGTTCGCCTTGGTTGCGAAGCGGTACGCCTTGGTATGTTGTGGGAAGCATGCCGCTTCCCCACAAGACAGATCCACCGCGTGGGCCACGTGGGCCGCTTTGAAGGACCACAAACCCAGGCAAGTCTTCGCATTCACTGCCCAAACCGTAGGTCAACCAAGCCCCCATGCTCGGGCGTCCGAATTGCCCTGTTCCGGTGTTCATGAACAGTTTGGCAGGGGCATGATTGAATAGGTCGGTCTTGCAAGTCCGAATGAAGGTCAACTCATCGACCATTTTTGCCGTGTAAGGCAACAGGTCGCTAACCCAAGCACCGCTTTGTCCATATTGCTGAAAGGACCTGCGAGAGCCCAACAAGTTGATGCGATGGCTGCTGTCCATGAACGCAAAACGTTTTCCCTCCAAATAGCTTTGCGGGATGGGCTGACCATTCAGCTGATTCAGCATCGGCTTGTGATCAAACAAATCCAACTGCGAAGGCCCGCCCGCCATGAACATGAAAATGACTCGCTTCGCCCGAGCGGGAAAATGAGTCGGCTTGGGGGCAAGTGGATTGCCGGCAGTTTCGGTTCCTGAGCCCTGCATGGAGGCTGCCATCAAGTCGGCCAGGGCGATCGAACCGACCCCAATTCCGCACTGCTGGAAAAAGTGACGCCGCGTTTGCTGTTGTAGGTAGGTTGCGTTAGCCATAGTCAGCTTGAAAACTTTATTCGCGGGTCACGGTTTCGTCTAAATTGAGCAACGCACGAGCCGCACTTAAGGAATTAAGACTTCGAAGGATTTCAAGTTCTTCTTGAGTCGGCGGTCGTGATACGCATCGTCGAAAGGCGACATCCAAACCTTCCGTCTGAATGATCTTTTCCAATGCCCCTGCAAACTCAAAAAAGCCTGCATCGTTCATGAGCGTCAAGGCTTGAAGCGGGGTGTTGCTGCGGGGGCGACGCGTGCAAGTGCTGTAACCATCGGGTGCGTCGAAGACATTCAGCGACGGCGGCGGAGTCGCCCGATAAACAAAGGTATAGAGACCTCGGCGGAACCGATCTTCGCCTTTGCTGACCTTCCATTCGCGTTTGACCTGGCCTTGGCTCATGACGCCATCGGGAATAGGTGGAAAAACAGGTGGCCCACCGATCTTCGACGACAAAAGTCCACACGCAGCCAGCTCCACATCGCGCACGATTTCGCTCTCCAATCGCAATCGCCTTTGTCTTGCGAGCCAATAGTTGCCACGATCCTTTTCCGTCAATTCAGCACGCTCCACCGATTGTTGTTGGTAGGTTTTGGAATGCACGATCCAACGGTGCAACTCTTTAAGACTCCAACCCTGTTCGACAAAATGCACAGCCAACCAGTCCAGGAGTTCAGGATGGGTTGGCGACGTCCCTTGCAAACCAAAATCATTTTCGGTTTCGACCAGCCCGCGTCCAAAGTAGTGCTGCCAAACTCGATTCACGATAACCCGCGCCGTCAA
>JBIKLJ010000068.1:0-23416 GCA_044359895.1 Pirellula sp. | reverse complement strand
GGCTTCGTCTGACCGCAGTTCGTTCCAATGGAGAATCATTCCCGATCCAGGTTTCGGTAAGCGAGTACCCCTCGGAGGCGCAATTCATTCGCATAGCCATTCTTCGTGACTTGACTTGGTCGGAACAAGCCGAAAAGGAAAGATTGGAACGAGTACGGGAGACGGAGGCCTTACGCGCTCAGCAGATGGCAACTCTTGCACAACTCGCAACGGGTGTCGCGCACGAGATCCGCAATCCGCTAACCTCGATCAAAATGCTCATTCAAGTGAACCTTGCTTCATTCGAAAAAGCCGGGCTTCCGACCGCGGATCTGGAATTGGTGCAGTATGAAATCCGCCGAATGGAGCGTTCGATCAATAGCCTGCTTGAGTATGCACGGCCCGAGAAATGTGAATTCGTAGAGTTTTCCATCCAAGATGTATTGCGTCGAACGGCTCACTTGATTTCAGGCAGATGCGCTCTCCAAAACATTGAGCTTTGTATGGACGGGCCCGAGAATCCTTTAAAAATCATCGGGGATGCAGCTCAGATCCAACAGTTGTTGTTAAACTTGTCCCTGAATGCTCTCGATGCCATGCCAAGCTCGGGACGCTTGAACATCGCCGTAGCAACTCAAGATTCACTTCTTCGAATCGCCGTACGCGACACCGGGGCTGGAATCCAACCAGCCATGGTTGATCAACTCTTTACGCCATTCTCCACCACCAAGCCCAACGGTGTTGGTCTTGGTCTGGGCATCTGCCGTCGAATCGCGGAAGCTCATCACGGCACCTTGATCGGTTGCAATCAACCCGAGGGTGGAGCCGAGTTCGTTTTGACGATCCCAATCGCTAATCCTAATGCGATTGGTCCATCCAAATCATCATCCATTTCAGAATCCGCGAATTCTACGGCATGAGTATGCAAAGTCTTTTAGTCATCGATGACGAAGTATCGATTCTACGCGCTTTCGAACGCGCGTTTGAAAGCGACACCACCAAAGTTGTGACCGCGAAAACAGGTGCCGAAGGGGAACAACTTTTTCAAGGCTCAAGGCCGGATGTTGTCGTAATTGATCTGAGCTTGCCTGACATTTCTGGACTCGAGTGCTTCAAGCGATTGCGAACCTTGGACCCTCGGGTTCCCTTCATTTTCATCACGGGACATGGTACGGTCGAAACGGCTATTGAGGCCACCAAATTGGGTGCATACGATTATCTGTTCAAGCCGCTAGAGCTCGAAGAAATCCGTAGTGTGCTCGACAAAGCATTCAATCTAAGTCGGATGATACGCGTCCAACCTCTTTTGGCAGGCGAGGAGGATACGGTTGCCGACGCGATCGTAGGACGATGCCGAGCGATGAAGGAAGTCTATAAGGCAATTGGTAGGGTGGCAGCGCAAAATTTGACCGTCCTGCTTTTAGGTGAAAGTGGAACAGGAAAGGAGGTCGTTGCGCAAGCGCTCTACCATCACAGCGAACGCGCCAAAGGACCTTTTCAGGCAATCAATTGCGCTGCAATCCCTGATGCCTTGCTGGAAAGCGAAATGTTTGGGCATGAAAAAGGTGCGTTTACCGATGCGCAGCGGCAGCGAATTGGCAAGCTCGAGCAAGCGGATGGTGGAACGTTGTTTCTTGACGAAGTGGGTGACATGTCACCCATGACTCAGGCCAAGCTCCTTCGCGTACTACAGGATAACTCGTTTGAACGTGTTGGAGGCAATACTTCTATCAAAGTGAACGTCCGAATCATCGCCGCCACCAATCACGATCTCAAGAAGCTCATTTCGGAGGGATTGTTCCGGCTGGATCTGTTTTATCGTCTGAGCGTTGTTTCGATCCATCTTCCGCCACTTCGGGAACGCGAAGGTGACATAGAAATCCTTGCCGAGTATTTCCTGCGAAAGTACAGCAGAGAATTCGGCCAAGATATCCGAGCCATCGCACCAGAGACACTGAAACTACTAGAAGCCTATCATTGGCCAGGCAACGTACGTGAGCTCGAAAGCGTTATCAAGCAATCATTACTTACGGCCCGTGGAAACGTCTTACTTCCTGAGTTTGTACCTCATTTGGTCATGGAAGAGTCGCTCTCGATTCTTGGCGAGACCGATTGCGAAATATTCTCGGATGGCTATATCGCTCAACGGATCGCAGCCGGAAGCACTCAGCTGCATGCTGAAGCCATTGCAGCCATCGAACACAAGCTTCTCACCCAAATTCTTAAGCACACGGGTGGCAATCAACTGAAAGCCTCCAGCATCCTTGGTATTTCTCGCGTCACCTTGCGCAGCAAGCTGAAATCACTTGGGATCGATGCGAGCTCGTTCAGCAATTAGGCCTTCAGGCTTCAAGCTTTTCACTTCTGTCCAGCGTCCCTGAGCTGCACCAATGCATCGATCAGCTGATCATTCTCTGGCTGCGTACGGACCGAGATGCGAACGAAGTCGCTCAACGCGAACGAATCGCAGGATCGCACTAGCAGCCCCCTTTTCAACAATTTCTGACGTATGTTGTTGGAGTCGCCAACCTGCAAAAGAAAGAAACAAGTATCGCTTGGAACCGAAAGAAACCCCATTTGACTTAGACTGGCAACCAAGCGTTTCTTTTCGGCCAGAAGTCGAAGCAATGCCGTTTGGTAATAATCGGTGTCTTGTAGAGCTGCCGCTCCAGCCACTTGAGCCATTGCATTGACGGACCATGCAATGCGATGCGTCCGCATTTTATTGATCAGTTCCTTGTCGGCAACCGCGAACCCAAGCCGAAGTCCTGCAATCGCATGCAACTTGGTTAAAGATCTCAGCACGATCAGATTAGGGCGATCCGCATGGATCACCGTCGATAGCGATTCTGTGAACTCGATATAGGATTCGTCGATGACGAATAAAGTACGCGGGAAGCGGTCAAGCCAATGAAGAAGATGGGTTGGCTGGATCGATCGCCCGGTGGGATTGTTGGGATTGCATAGCCAAACTAGCTCTGGCTTGTTCTCTTCCAAAGCCTGCAGAACGCTAGAGGGTGAAACAAGAAACTGTTCCGATGGGTCGCTACGCAGCTCAGTCGCTTGGCAGCCCTGAAGTTTGCAAACGCGTTCGTATTCGGAAAACGTCGGCCCCAGCACCAAAGCATAAGCGTTGCGATTCAGGAACGCACTTGCAACCAAATGGATCAATTCACTGCAACCGTTGCCAATCATGACTCGGTTGGCATCAAGCCCGTAAACACGGGATATCACCCCTACAAGCTCTCCCGATTCGCGATCTGGATATCGATCGATTCTGGCCTTTGATAAGGCTTCACGCACCCAAGGCGATGGGCCATCAGGAAGGATGTTCGAGCTAAAGTCGATCACCTTGTCAGGGTCGATCCCCATTGCTGCTAGTTCCGCAAAGTTGATGCCGCCATGGTACGCTTCGGGCAACGGAAGTTGTTCTGGATTCATCTCCACCAAGCTACCCAAACAAGGATGCAAAAACAAGGAAGCAGATTAAGCCAAGTGACTGCCCAAAGAAGTTGAATGGATTCATGAATCGAATTGTAGGACGGTAATGGCTGCCCCTGTCCAAGTCGATAGTGCCCAACTTTTTCTAGCTCAACCTCCAGGACTCCTGCGGCTGCACTCATGGGATGTCCTGCATTGGGACTTGCTGTCTTAGAATGGTCACGCCACCAGACCCGAAATCCACTCGCAAGAGTCCGTCTTCGCATGCCTTTAGAAAACAAGGCTGCAACCAAGATCAGAATGGCGGTGATTCGAGCCGGAATCCAATTCAGTATGTCATCGAGTCGAGCGGCCGATTTGCCTAACCACTCCAGTTCCAACGTTCGGTACCCCAACATCGCATCGCTAGTGTTTACAAAGCGATACACGAGCGCACCCGGCAAGCCTGCCAAGGAATAGAACAGCAGGGGAGCAACTACGGAATCACTGGTGTTTTCAGCCACCGATTCAATCGTCGCGGCTGCGAGCTGGGCTTCATTCAATTGGCTGGTATCGCGACTGACCAAATGATACGAAACCTCATGCCTCCCCAAAGCAATGTTCCCAACCTTCAATGCGGCAAAAACTTGGTTCGCCGCATTGGAAAGGGATCGAGCACTGAAGGCGCAATTTAAAATCGCCGCCTGAACAACAACATTCAGAGCGACAGGAAGGGTTTGACATCCCACTTGCAATAGATATCCGATGCAGCTCATCACGACAACCGACCCCGCGATCAACAACAATCCGTACAAGAACGGAAAAAAACGCCCCGTTTTTGGTGCGTTGCTTCTTCCGAATGCGATCCAGTTCCCCATCCATGCAACGGGATGAAAGCGGTTCGGTGGATCCCCCAAAAACATGTCAAAGAGCATCGCAACCAGAATAACGGCCAAAGGTATCCCAATGTTCGCGAAGTCAACCATCATGTCGACTTCCCCTGGTTCTTGACGGTACGACTCATAGTCCCGGAGCACGGAACCACTAACGGAGTTCCATGCAAGGGATGCTTCATGATGGCGACTTCGATCGAAAAAGCCCTGCGAATAAGGTCGGTCGTCAAAACTTGATCCGGTGGTCCAATTGCAATCAGTTCACGATTGGCCAGCAAAGCCAAGCGATCCGCAAACATGGCCGCTTGGTTCAGGTCATGCAACGTCGTCACGGTGATCAGTTTGCGATCGTGAGTTAGAATCCGCACGCGTTCCAGGCAATCGTGTTGGTATTTGAGATCAAGCCCCGAGGTTGGTTCATCCAGTAGCAGTACGGAGGCATCCTGAGCCAGCGCGCGAGCGAGAATCATTCGTCGCCATTCTCCACCGGAGATTTCGTGGACGCTACGGTTCTGGAGCTCCGTTAGCCCAGTTGAGCTCAGCGCCTGGTCAATGATCGAACGATCGTTGTTGCTGAGTGGCATGAGCCAACCGCAATGAGGCGTGCGTCCCAACGAAACCACGTCGTAAACGCTGAGCGAGGCACCGCGATTTTCATGCTGTGGCATCATGGCCAGCTGCTGAGCCAGCCCGCGTCGCGACAGCTTTGTCAGTGGTTTTGCGTCTAAGAAAATCTCGCCTGAAGTTGGCTTAAGATGCCTGGCGAGCGTTTTCAACAGTGTCGTTTTCCCTGCCCCATTGGCCCCGAGAAGCGCAAGCATCTCACCGGGCCTCAAATGCATCGACACATGCTCAAAGACGGGTCGATCGGCATACGAAAAATGAAGCTGGTGGGTAGATAGGTCCGACATCTTACACTCTTCCCGCTGTCTTGCTGGATAAAAGCAAACTCAAAAAGAATGGGCAACCGAGCATCGCAGTCACAATACCAACCGGAAGTTCGGCAGGTGCCACCACGGTTCGCGCGATCGCGTCCCCCACCACCAGAATGATTGCGCCAACACAACTGCTCATGGGAATCAACCAACAATGCTTGGCTCCGATCAAGAGCCTAGCAATCTGAGGGGCAATCAACCCGACAAACCCGATGATTCCTGCTGCCCCCACCGCCGCTGCAGTCAGTAAACTCGCGCCCACAATCATCAGCATTCGAAATTGCATCAGGCTTAGACCAAGCGACTGCGATGCAGAGTCCCCTAATAGAAAGGCGTCCATTTGGCGGGCAAGTCCCCAAAGCAAAAGAAACCCCAAGGGAGCAGCAACGCTTGTCACCCGCACCACGCTCCAATCGCTTCCAGCCAACGAACCCATCAACCAAGATAAAATCACGATTGCTTTTTGGTCATTGAGAAACATCAGCAACGACACGATCGCATTGGTCATGCTGCTGATCGCAATCCCCGCCAGCAGCAAGGTAAGCGCAGATGCATGCCGTCCAAGTGACCCCACAACGAAAACCACCAGAACAATAGCCACCGAACCAAGCATAGGGCCGATCACCGATGCCCCCAGGCCCCCCAGAGAGAGCTTGACTCCGGCTACCACCACCAAGGTGGCTCCTAAGGCAGCACCGCTTGACGCACCGATCACGTAAGGATCCGCCAATACGTTTCGGAATAGCCCTTGAAATCCAACACCGGCTGCGGCTAGCGAACCTCCCACAAGACAAGCGATAAAAATACGGGGCAACCGCAAATCCCACAGTATCGTTCGCTGCGCTACGGACAGTCCCGAATTCTGTTGGTTGATCATCCAGTCCACGACGTCCGCCATAGGAATCTGGACGGCCCCCACCGCAAGGCTCGAAACAGCAAGAGCCAATAACAATCCAAATGCTACCAGGAGAATCAGTAACTCACGCTTCAAGGATCTAGCCCCGCTGCAATTTCCGGGTATCCCAATCGAATCATCTGCTCCATCGCATCCAGCAAACGAGGGCCGCATCGGGAGACTTGGTCCCCATTGATAATAAAGATCTTTCCTTCGCGGACCGCTGTTACATTTCCCCAACCTGGTCGATTCGCAAAAGATTCTAGTTTCACTTCCGTTGAATGGGTCGTTGGTGCGAAGATGATTTGCGGGTCACGCTCCACCAGTACTTCGGAACTGACTCGGGTGTAACGGTTGGTTAAATCGGAAAAAACGTTGTTGAAACCAGCGGACGTCAATAATTCTCCGATGAATGAGGTAGGACCGGCTGTCATCAAGGGCGCATCCCATACTTGGTAGAATACTCTTTTGCGATCCTGGTCTTCGATCTTACTGACAGCAGCCTTCAATCGCTCCAGCCTATTCGACATTCGATCAATCAACTGTTCCGCTTGAGTCTGATGACCGGTGATGCTACCAATCCATGTTGCTTCCTTGAACATATCTTGGATGTTTTCTGGACCGAAAGCAACGATGGGAATCCCCAGCTTTTCAAAGGTCTCGATCAAGGGCTGATGGCTGTCCCATTTGCACAGAACCAGGTCGGGCTGCAAATTGACGATTGCCTCGCGGCTTATCCCTTCCAGTGTTCCGCTTCCGACCTTAGCAATCTCCAGAGTTTCAGGAGGATAATTGCAATGTTCGGTCCTTCCGACAATGGACGAGCCTAGCCCGAGAGCAAAGAGAAGTTCGGTAGTGGATGGTGACAGAGAGACGATTCGGGTTGGTATCTTGGTGAATCGAACTTCGCGATCAAGGCGATCGACCAACCGAATTTCAGAGTTGTCCGCTGCGGGTGGTTTTGCTTCGGGGGCTTTTGATTCTACCGCCACGCGCTCGCATGCAGTCAGCAAAACGATAGACAACACGACTAAATAGCCGACACCACTGAAACCATTCGTTGCACAGGTGCATGGCCGATTCTTAGGGATTCCTCTCATCGAACGCTCCTTCCTAATCGCGAGCGCAGACCTGATGCAGCATCTTGGATGGTGGAAGCCATCGAATTCAGCTCGATCGGTAATCCTGCCAGCATGAAGTAGGTCGCTGTTGCTTGCTTGGCTATTTTCTGATTCGTCCATCCCAGTAGGTCGCGGAACGCTCGTCCTAATGCATTATCGGGGACGAGACCAAGTCCCACTTCGCCCGATACAATAATGAGATGGACTGAATGTTCTTGTACGAAGTGCAAAATCGCATCGATCTCTTGATCCACCATCTGCTGAACCAGGTCGAATTGACTGGGGCTCAGCTTAGTCGATGTGGAGGGTTCCCATTCGACAGAACACAGCACATTGCTGACCAAGAGCGTTAAGCAATCGAGCAGCACCACTTGAGGAAAAGGAGTTACGGATTCCAGAGCCTTACCCAGATGCAACGGTTGCTCCAGAGTTTGCCAGGCTTCGGGCCGGGATAAACGATGCTTTTGGATTCGCCCCAGCATTTCTTCATCGCGTGCTTCTGCGGTCGCAGCGAACAAGACAGAATCTCCACCTAGCTCATGAGCTAATTGCTCACCAAAGCGGCTCTTGCCACTGCGAACGCCACCCAAGATCAAGGTGATCGTTCCGGAGTTTGCTGCATGCGAAGTTTCGGACAGGTCTTGTTGCATCACTTCTAGAATTCGACCCCCTTCTGCGGCTTGATTCCATGAGCGTAAGGGTGCTTAATGACTTTCATCTCGGAGACAAGGTCGGCGATCTCGATCAGTTCCGGACTGGCATTGCGTCCTGTGATCACCACATGAAGCATCTCGCGTTTGGCTTTCAGCTCCTCAATCACGGTGGAGACAGCAATGTATTCGTATTTCGTTGCGATGTTCAGCTCGTCCAAAATCAATAGATCGACCGATGGATCTCGCATCAGTTCGACCGCTTTTGCCCAGCCTTTGGCAGCGGTTGCAATGTCTCGCTCCCGATCCTGTGTTTTCCACGTGAATCCCTCGCCCAGTGTATGCATTTCGATCGGGAACCCGAGCTCAGCAATTTTGGCAATGAAAGCCCCTTCCCCGGTCGGGATCGCTCCCTTGATAAACTGGACAATGGCGACTTTCATACCTTGCCCAACAGAGCGAATCGCCATTCCGAAGGAGGCTGTGGATTTTCCTTTGCCAGCCCCTGTGTGCACAATGATCAGACCTTTTTCAATGTTGGCTTCCGCAAGCTGCTTGTCCTTGATCTCATTGAGACGGACCATTTTTTCCTTGTGCTGCTGGTTTGTATCCTGAGTCATTATTTTGGTTCCATTTCAGAGTTCATAACAAGTTGTTCGACACGAGTGAAATCAATGTTGGCTTCGAAAGCGTCCGCTAAGCGGTCAAGCGACTCATTAATCACAGCATGGTAAGAAAGTTGATTCGGATCGTCGCAAGCACGTGGCTCTACCCCAAGCGAGCTAAGCCAACCACGGCGAAAAGTGTCGTTGTGAAATAGGCCGTGCAGATAACACCCCCAGATACGATGGTCATCGCTTTTGGCACCATCGAGAGCTTCGAAAGAGCTCGATTCCCGAGTCGCTGATTCTACGGCTTGGTCACCCGTGCGAATGCGTCTTAACCAAGGGCTGGAGCTGGTCGTTTGCCCGACGTGGATCTCGTAACCATGAACGCGTTCCCCCTGCGTCTTGGCCGCAATCGATCCATCTTCAATCATTGCTTCGACTTGGAATGTTTGCTTCTCACGATGGAAGATCGTTGTCACGTCCAACAGCCCAAGCCCCTCCGCTTCCATCCAGTTGTTTTCCATCGAATGTGGATTGCTCAAGTGCTTTCCGAGCATCTGGTACCCTCCGCAAATACCAACGATGCGCGTACCTGTTTTGGCAAGCTGGATAATGCGATCGGCTAGTCCAGAAGACTTTAACCAATGCAAATCGCCCAGTGTGTTTTTGGTGCCCGGTAGAACAATTACATCCGGGTTTCCAAGTCGTTCAAGACTTCGAATGTAACGAAGTCGAACAGAAGGCTCGTTGTTCAAAGGATCAAAGTCGTCGAAATTGGCGATGTGGGGTACATGAATGACCGCAATGTCTAAGTGCCGCGATGAAGTCTCTGTCGCTGTATCCGCTGAAGAATGGGAGGCTGATTTTTCGTTCCCATTTCCATCGAACAGGGCAACCGCATCCTCCTCCGGTAACTTGAGGGCATCGATCCAGGGCAAGACCCCTAGGACGGGAACCTGCCCACGCTCTTCCAAGATTTCGACACCTCGATCGAACAGTCTTAGATCCCCTCGAAACTTGTTCACAATCAAACCACGTATCAATTTGCGATCGTTTTCTGGAAGCAACCAAAGCGTGCCGAGCAATTGAGCGAACACTCCGCCGCGCTCAATGTCACCCACCAAGATTACTGCCGCATTGCAATACCGAGCGACCGACATGTTGACCATCTCGACGTCCGACAAGTTTAGCTCCGCAGGACTACCTGCCCCTTCGATGATGATCAAATCATATTGGTCGCGCATTCGGTCCAGAGCGCTGGTAACGAACCCCCAGAGCTCATGCCTTCGCTGAAAATAATCCGACGCTTCCAGCGAACGCCCTTGATGCTCGGGTAGCGGTCGACCGTTCACAATGACCTGCGAGTGGGTTGCACCCTCAGGTTTCAGAAGAATCGGATTCATGTCCGAATGCGGCAGCACATGAGCGGCGAATGCCTGCAACGCTTGCGAACGACCGATCTCCGCACCGTCCGAACAAACGGCTGCGTTGTTGGACATATTCTGCGATTTGAAGGGGGCGACGCGAACACCTCGCCGCGCAAAACAACGGCACAAGGCAGTCACCAAGAGGCTCTTGCCGGCGGAGGAACTTGTCCCCATCACCATGAGTGTTTTCGCTTGTTTGGCCATCGTAGAGTTAGACAACTTGTTATTCCACCGTGGCTATTTCGCCACCATTTCGACTCACCCAAGCCGCAAGTTGCTCGATGGGTAGGGAGGCAGAAACAAATTGAACCGAACCGTCCGCTTTCAACACATTGGCGCCACTGGTGTGAAAAGCATAGACTTCGTTGTCGTTGCTGCAATTGATAGAACAGATGCCGGGCCTGATCAGCGTGTTACCATCAGACTGAGCACCGTCCACCAAGAAGCCTTTAAGATGGCTGGCCCATACACCGCCGGTTGGGAACGGCCGAGTCACGCTGGCTGTACCGCTCCATGTTTTAGGAGTTGTCCCATCCGGAATCAAGCGATTGCGTTGGTACAAATTGGGCCGGCCAGCGCATTCTACCGCCATGATCGTGTTGGAAAGACCGTCGGTAACTTCACTCAACCGAACCGCTGTTCCCTTCAAGATTCCAGAGTTCAGAGGGTCGGCCAGTTGCTGCCCGATCGGCAAAACGGCGTTGAGTTGAGTCCCGATGCCGCCGACATTGGAATAGTCCGTGACGGCTCCATCAAAAAACGATCGTGGAGAAAGGATCGCAGAAGTGCTTGTCGCGCTGCTGTAATCGACTAATACGGCCCATTCGAAACCTTTGCGTTCGATAGCGGAAGGGCACTGAAACGAGGGGACTTTAGCGGATGCCGCAGCAACATTCTCGGGGGCATGCCAATGAGCCTTTTCGTCAAAAGACTTGAACACCCCATCTTGTTCCAAATAAGGAAGGATCCCGGTGAACCAGCTTCCTCGTCGAGCGTTGAAGTTGCGTCCCTGGGTTGGGCCAGAAGATTGCGATGGCCAAACACGAAAGGCAGATTCATAGTTATGAAGAGCCAAACCAATCTGCTTGAGATTGTTGCTGCACTGCATCCGGCGAGCCGCTTCGCGGGCTGCTTGAACCGCAGGCAACAACAGCCCTACCAAAATCCCGATGATCGCAATCACCACCAACAATTCAACCAGCGTAAAGCCGTAGCTTCGAAACGTTTTCCTTAGCATCATTTTCCTCGATGACGTGCAAAATTGGAAAAGCGTTTGCACAGCAAGCCAAGACGTTTCGACATCCATACGAATCGGCATCAATACCCGTTCGACAGACGCCCTACAACGCCCAAGCAAAATAGATGCATGGATACGTTATGCAGATGGAGAGCGGAAGTCACTGAAGGAATGTGCGAATTCGCGATAGATCCCAAATTCCCCGAGGGCACTACCACGCAAACCGACGCTAGGCAGGTCTTCTGGCTCTCGGCATTGCCGTTTCCTACACCTTCCCTCGGAAAACAATCCGAAGTGGTTGAACGTAGAATTCGTATCCGATTACAGCGGCGGGACCGCAACGGTTTTTCACCGTTTTCCCTATTATCCAAACTGACACGTTGTCGGCTTGGCACCTAAGTCTGGCCGAAAGTATCAGGGCGATGTTAAGAATTGTCAACAACGTCAGGCCACAATGCAAAATAGGCGAGCATTCTAGCCCGCCTACCTTGGAAAATGGGATTCACAAGATCTTGCAATCCTGGTTAGTGCGCAACCTTGCCATCCATGCTGAGCGGCTTGTAACCACCAATCGACTTGAAGTAAACAAGCAGAATCAGGTAGATCAGAGCCATCACAGCAGGTATGTATGCATCTGCTTTCAACGTGTTTCGATCCCCTTGCTGATCGGCTGAAACCACCGTTTGCTGATCAGGAGACCTGTCCTTGTTCTCCTTGGCGGCGGCAAGCTTCGTGCCATCGAGTCCGTAAATTTCAGTAGCCTTCAAGTTAAGGAAAGTGCTTGATTTTTCGGACTTGTATTCGTCGGCCAATTCAGGACTCAACTTCCGAAGTTCCTCGCCCGAAAACCGGTCTTTGCAGTATCCAAGTCCTGGACCACCGATTAAGCCGGCAGACAGCATTCCAATACCACCCATAATCGACATCGCAACCGCCCCGGTTTGAGGGTACCGATCCCCGATGATGGCAAGCATGGTTGGCCAAAAGAAAGTTTTGCCGACCGCATAGATTCCAAGCGCGACCATCGCCATAGAGAAAGTCTGCATGGTGCTCGCCAAGTTCAGGCCAACACACGCAATGATGGAACAAACCAGAAGCAAGCCAACTGGCGAAAGCTTCAACGTGTTCTCAATCCAATGAGCGCAAAAGCGAAGCCCAAACATAATGACCGATGTCCACAAGAACAAATATTTCCCTTGTTCCGATGTGAACAAATTGCCTGTGATGTTTTGAATCCAGCTGTCCGTGCCAAGTTCTACGGATCCAACCATGGCATGGGTCACGAACAAAATGAACAGCAAAAATGATCCAGTAGAGAAATTGGTCATGAACGCAACCGCGATCAGAAGCAGGCCACCAATTCCGTAACCGATGTAGCTTCCAAACTCAGGCGCCAATCCTTTGAAGATATCCCCGAAAAACAACGCGAGCAGGTAGCAGGCGACCAACGAGCCAAGAATACCAACGGATTTGTACATCTCTACAAAGCTCTTGCCGCTGGCGGCCGCTTCCGACTTTGGAAACTTCTGACCTAAAAACATGAGTGCATAAAGCACGGTTGGAATCAGATATAGAGCCAATTGGAGCTTCCAATTCACTTGCAATTGGTCGTCCAGGAACCAGCCGGCCATCGTTCCTAAAATCATTCCAGCGGGCCAGCTTGCGTGAAGAATGTTCAGATAATGCGTTCGGTTATTGGGGAACACCGTAGCAACGAGCGGGTTAGCAACGGCTTCCAAGGTTCCGTTGGCATAGGCGAAAACGAACATTCCCCAGAACAGAAAGTTGTAAGCGTTGTCTGGAGTCGTAGCAGCGAACGTGATGAAGGCTGACAGAATGTGTCCCAGCAGAGCGAGAAAAACCAGCTTGCCGTAGCCAATCTTGTCGACAATCACACCACCGATGATGATGCCAAAGCAAAAGCCGGAAAAACCTGCACCGCCGATGGAACCCAGCTGGGTGGCATTAAATCCGAACTCTTTTCCCCAGTTATCAAGAATCCCACCGCGTACCGCGAATCCAACGCCTGCTGCAAGAATGGCCATAAACCCTGCCCACAAAAGACGATGTGCATTCGGCACCACCGAAGAGTTGTTGGCTGTAGAATCCGACGCTTGGTTCATTGGAAAGTCTCCGAGAATAAGGATGGAGCAAAAGGGGCGGGATAGTGCGGTTGCAAACGAAACGACCGGAAGTTTAATCGGACACGGTGGGGAACGCCACCGGGGCAACCTGCCAAATCCATAGGATTTTCCCCTCAAAGGTACTTGGATTGGCAATCGGGACTGATTGCGGAAGAAAAATCACCTCAGCCTTCAGTCCGATTCGGTCTGTAGGAGGTCGCCATGTTAACTTCTGAAGTACCTCTACTTCCGAGCCCGAATTTTCTTGACGCAGCAACCTTTTTTGATCCAATCAAGGGCTTCAAATGCGCCCGTTCTGAGTCCGATTCATTGGTAAAGAGGTTTTCCCTATGTCGCAAGTTGAAATCAGTCCTGATTTATCTCAAAAGATCGGGCAGATCGAGCGTGAAGTCGACGCACTTCGATCTGCAATTTCCCGCGCTCGCACGATGCGATTTGTCTTTTTGATCGCCCTTATCGCGTTAGTCCTTGCCGTTGTTTATTTTTTCTTGCAACTGGCCAGACAAGTGACCAGTGAGAAGTTTATGGAAGAAATCGCTACAGAAGCCAGGCTACATATCGAAAACAATCAGAACGATTACCAAAAGCAAGTGCAATCGCTCGTGGATCATTCCTACCCAATATTGACCCAAGCATTTTCAGATCAAGCCACCAAGGACATGCAAAAATTTACGTCAGCGATGGACCATGAACGAGAGGCCCTTACCAATAACCTACAGACTCAATTAAACGATCGGCTATCAAAAAAGTACCAGGGTGTACTTCAAGAATATGAATCGAAGATGATCGAAACCTTTCCTGAACTTGCCGACGAAAAAACACGAGACAAAGTGGTTGATAATTTTCAGTCCATTATCAAGACTTTGGTCGCGAGGAATTATGGGGATCGGTTCAATGAGTCCTCACAGCGTTTAATGTCCATTTGGGATCAATTCCCAGCCTCGGAAGAAGTCGTCGGCGATGCAACCACGTTAGAAGAGAAATTGGTTCACAATCTCATGCAAGTTGCGACGGAAGTCATGTCCATCATGCAAAGGGAAAATGAACCCTTGCAGCCGGCGCCAGTCGCGGTTGGCGTTCCCAATCCCAGTCAAACGGCAGTTGAGCCCTCCGATTCCCCCCAGCCCACACCAGAAACGCCATCCAAAGAAGAGCCAAGCAAAGAAAGCCCTGCGACTTCTGGGGATGAATCAAGTCCACCTGCACAACCTGCAGAGACTCCCGCCGCAACAAGTCCGGAAGTAAAGCCCAATGATGCGCCCAGTGCCGAAGTAACCCCTGAGCCGTCAAAGTAGAACACGGCCTTCAAAATCGCAGAATGGTCCTTTCCTACTTTTTTTCCTTTCCACATCCGTTCATCGACTGACGAACACAACACACACATTACGAGATAAAACATGATGACAGACCCAGCAACCAAGCTTCAATCCATCGAAACAAAAGTCCAAGAGCTAAAGACCCGCCTGAACCGTGAGATGACTCTTACCACGCTCTTAGGTGCACTGATGCTCGCCGCATTTTGTGGATACTTTTGGTATGGTTACAATCAAATTGCAGAGCTTCTTCAACCGAAAATGCTTGTCGGCCTCGCAGGCACGATGGCCAACGACCGACTGCCAGACATTCGAAAGCAGCTCGAAGAAGAAGTCAAGAAAAATGCTCCGGTTTGGGCTGAGGAGCTCAGCCGCCAAGCCATTGCTTCTGTTCCGACATTGCGACAAAATCTAGAGGAATACATTGTAAACGAAGTCGACAGTGTCGCCTTGCAAACAGTTCAAGCTGCAAGCCCAGAAATACAGAACTTCGTCGAAAGCAACAAGGTAGAGATTTCGCAAGCGATCAAAGAATTAAAGCAAAGCGACGCATTGTCTGAGGAGACGCTCGCCAGCATCGAAACAGCGCTTCGCAACACACTGCAAGTTGACATCAAGGCCCAGGCTGCCGAAGCGGTCAAAACCATGGATGAAATCGCTGCAAAAGCGGAGTATCTGAAGAAAGGTGAGAAGCTGGCCGATATCGATCAAAAGCTTCGAGAAATCGTCATGATCCTTCGACGTCTCCACTTGCGTGAACAATCCCGCGGATAGTATTTTTCCGTAGTGCAGGTCCACTTCCCGATGGACGCCACTTTCCCGCCTGGACTGTGAATCTACTCATCGTTATCTTTCAATCTGCAAAGTTAGCGGCCATTACCGCTACTTTTGCGGAGCGAACCGGTCCGTCTACTACATCGATCGAAAAAATTCACGGCCTACCCTGAAAGATGTGCAAAACTTGCTGGTTGGACTTGCCTTCGGTGGACCAACATAAATCTGTTTTTATTCGAGCGAATCCAAGTTCAGTTCGGATATGGGCCGATCCAGTCCTGACCCCTCAGACTTCGGCGCATCATTTTGCTTTTCTCGAACCTCCGTGACCACCAATCTTCCAACATCCAGGCGAACCACACGCACTCGTTTCCCCGCCTCGATTGGCCCGGTTTCGCTGAAGGCTTCGAATGATTTTTCATCGATCTGAACTGAGCCGCTGGGGATCATTTCCTTGAGCGCTACCCCTTCTTTGCCGATCAGCGCATGGGCATTCCCCGATTTGGCCGCATCCGACCAAACGAAATCGCCCGGATGCTCAGGAGCGCTGATCATCCTTCGCCCCAAAGGAGTTTTCGGCCAGATGACTAGAAACATCCACGTTAAGATTGGTATTGACCCTAGCGATGCTATCAGCATCCAGACGCCTGCGGTGGCACTGTGTCGAAAGGCAACCACCACCGCTGCAAAGGCGAAGCAAACCGTGATCCCAACTAAAATTCCACCGCTAGGGACCATCAGGTCGATCGCAAAGATCACGATTGCAGCAATAAACAACAAAACAGCTATCGCAAGTAAGGACATCGACGAAAATTTCCAAAAAGAACAATCTGGTCGGCAGATGAAAAAAGGGCGGCCAATGGACACAATACGCCCATTGGCACAACGAATTTGCTTTTCGAGAAACTCTTTCGCACTTCAAGTCTACACAACAAAAACAAGGCAGCAAAACAACAGGGCAGTGTGAAAGCATACACGATGCCTAGATTCCTAGGGATCGTTCGAGCCGCGGGGCCCCAGTTTTGACGATGCGAAAACGGAAATCCAGAAACCTACCTAAGCGGCTTGCCGAACTGCTATCATCGTAAAACCTCTTTTTTCATCTTTTTGTCCATCCGACAGAATCACCTAAATCGTGAGTCTTATGAAGTCTTTCATCCTATCGTCAGCCGTTTTGTTTTGTTCATTTCCATTCATGGCCTCCCTTTCGGCGGATGGCTTCAACCAATTTCGGGGACAAGGCGGCACGGCGGTTGTGCACAACCAAACGATACCTTTGGAATGGTCGATGGACAAGAATTTGGCGTGGAAAATTGATGTTCCAGGCTCGGGCTGGTCGCAGCCAGTCATTTGGCAAAACAAATTGTTTGTCACTTCCGCGGTGGGGGACAAGGAATTTCGCCCCAAGGACTTCAATGACGGAGTGAAAACACCTCAGAGTATGGGTCTTGGTGGCATGTCCTCGCCGCCCAAGATTAACTTTCAATGGCAAGTCCATTGCTATGACGCTCTCAATGGTTCCCACCTGTGGAGTAAAACAGTGGTCGAAGGGCGCCCTGAATTCCCGGTCCACCCGTCTAATAGCTATGCTACCGAATCCCCCGTGGTTGACGCCCAAGGTGTCTATGCCATGTTCGGGGCAACCGGCACGGTGGCAGGCCTTTCGCACAGTGGCGAGCTCTTGTGGAGAAAGGAACTAGGAGCGTTTCCAACCAACAATGGCTTTGGGACAGGTAGCTCTCTTGCCATTTTGGAGGATGCCATTTTCGCTCAGCATTTCACTGAGAAAAGCGCGTCGTTAACTTGTTTTGAAAGCGCAAGCGGGACTGTCCGCTGGTCCGATAACCGCGATCAAATGGGCAGTTCCTGGAGTTCACCGATTGTTTGGGTCAATTCCATCCGACCCGAATTGATCTCTTCCGGCGGGGAAAAATTGATCAGCTACTCCCCTAAAACAGGTGAAAAGCTGTGGATGCTCAGCAACGTGAAGGCGCCGACAGCTTGCTCGGTCGCGAGCGATTCGCAAAGGATCTACTTTGGTGGTTCCGACCCCATGTCCAAGGGGCCCCTGTTCGCAGTCCGGGCTGGTGCATCCGGAGACATCTCCCCCAAAAAGAAGAACGACTCGTTTGAGTATTGTGATTGGCTTGAGAAAAAAGCCGCTCCTGGGATGGCATCCCCAGTTTCAACTGGAATTCACATTGTGGTGCTCGACAACAACATTTTGCGTGCATACGATGCGACATCAGGGAAAAAGATCCAAGAGCGAAGACTTGGGAAGCTCAAAATGATTGCCTCAAGTCCCTTGGTCGTTGACAACAACGTCCTTGTTTTGGACGAAGAAGGCAATGCGATCTTGCTGGATTCGACTCAGGAATATGCGGCAGTAGGAAATGGAAAAATCGATGACACCTTCTGGTCAACTCCAGCCATTGCAAACGACTCGATCTACCTGCGGGGTATTAACAGTTTGTATTGCATCCGGACCGCTCAAGCAGGTTCGTCCAACCCATAAGCAGTTGGTACGCCTTGGTGCGATTCTTCGGAACACCTCTTCATTTCGATTCAATCATGGATCGAAATGGCTTGCATTTGCGGCCATGTTGCTGGCTTTTTCCGTGATCGGGGTAACGCCCGTTTTGGGAAGTGCTCCGAAAGACGAATCGGATTGGAAAGCAAAGTCCATCGATGGCCGCGAGATTTCTCTCACCGAGCCCGACCGTCTTACTGTCATATTCTTTGTCGGCGTCGAATGCCCGGTTGCCAGGCATTATGCCGCTCGGCTTCAGTCCTTGAGGCAACTCTTTGCCGAGCAGCCCGTTTCCTTCATCGGGGTTGATTCGAATCTTCAGGATGCCGCATCGGAAGTGGAACAGCTTGTTCAAGAACTGAAGCTTTCGTATCCAATGATTCACGATGCCGACCAAAGGATTGCGAGATTGCTGAATGCTAAGCGCACCGGCGAAGTTGTAGTGGTCGGTTACGACGAACCAAAAAGCCTGAGCGGCCAAGGTGGCCAAATCAGATACCGGGGACGGATCGATGATCAAGTCTCACCTGGGATACGACGATCTGCACCTACAACCAATGAGCTACGGGAGGCGATCGAGCAGTGGTTGGCGACCAAGACGGTCAATGTCCCCAATACCGAGCCGGTGGGTTGCTTGCTTACCTATTCCAAGATGATCGCGGGTTCTGCCAATCCCTCGCAAGCTAGTGTTACCTTTTGCAAGGATGTTGCACCGATTCTTTTTCAGCATTGCATTGAATGCCATCGTCCAGGAGAGATCGGGCCGTTCGATGTAAGCAATTACCATGAAACAAGAGGGTGGGCTGAAATGATGGTGGAAACCATCGAGCAAGGACGCATGCCCCCTTGGCATGCGAATCCAAACCACGGATCGTTCAAGAACGCTCGACATGTATCGACCGAGATTGCAAAGCCCATTCGCGCCTGGATTGAAGCGGGCACTCCGTATGGTGATGAAGCTCAATTGCCCAAAATTCCAGAACGCATCGAAGGTTGGCGGCTACCCAAGGAACCTGATCTGGTTGTAAAGATGAGTGACATTCCCTATAAGATTCCGGCGAATGGAACGGTGGACTATCAGTATTTTGTGGTTGATCCGAAGCTGCAAGAAGACAAATGGGTAAGCTCCGCGCAAGTGATACCCGGCAACGCAGCGGTCGTGCATCATGCGATCGTTTTTATTCGCCCGCCAGACGGAGTTGACTTTCGCGGAATCGGTTGGTTAACAGCTTATGTCCCAGGGCAACGCGCTATGGAATTCCCTTCCGGATTTGCGAGACGCATTCCTGCGGGCTCCAAGTTTGTATTTCAGATGCATTACACGCCCAATGGTGTCGAGACGATCGATCGTTCCAAAATCGGAATGAACTTTATGGATGCTTCCGAAGTGACCGACGAAGTGTTTACGCTGGTTGGTATCGATCAAGAGTTCGAGATTCCGCCGGGCGAGGCCAATCATCGGGTAGATGGCAAGGTGCCTTATTTGCCCAAGGATGGAACGTTGCTGGCGGTTATGCCTCATATGCATCTTCGCGGGAAGTCCTTCGAGCTAAGAGCTAAATCCATCGACGGAGAATCGCAACCCACGAACTTACTTCTTGACGTTCCTAGGTACGATTTCAATTGGCAGCATACCTACGAGCTGCAAACGCCATTGGCATTTCAAAATATTGACCAGCTTGAGTTTACCGCCGTGTTCGATAACTCCACCGGCAATCCGTTCAACCCAAATCCGAAAGAGTATGTCATGTGGGGGGACCAAACCTGGGAAGAGATGGCGGTCTGCTTCTTTGAAGTCTCCAAACCCTACAAGAGAGACTCGAACGCACTTCCAGATGCTACTTCGCCGAAGCGAATCGCAAGTGACAATTCTAGCGATCCCCAAGCTTCCGAAGACGATGCAACGAAAAAACTGGCCCTCAAGTTGTTGGCCAAGTTTGACACCAATGGCGACCAATGCATATCGCAAGACGAGGCAACTCGAGTCTTTCAAGACTATGCATTTCGTCGGTTCGATCGAGATTCCGATGGCAAGCTTACCATCGACGAACTGACGCTAACGTTTCGAGATCAACGTGTCCAATAGCCGATTTTCGCGTACCTCCTATTTTTTGTCGAAGCTGGTTGACTATCCATGGTCTTGCTTTGCGATGATCGTTGGGTTGACCCTGCTTGCGATCGGAGGGTACTTGAGGCCGACTTGGCCCAGCGAACTGAAAGCCTACTTGACCAATGACCAAGCGGAATCGCAATCCGACCCGTCGCTTACCGAGGCTTCGCAATCCAAGGGACCTAGGACTCCCATGCGATCGGCGGGAGTACGGCGAGATCGGGGCAACACCGGGGATGCTTATTTGGTAGTAAGGTGCACCGAGTTCTTTACTCCAAGAGGCTCCGAAGCGATTCGGCACGTTGTTGATTCCTTGAAAAAGCTGCCGCAAGTTGCAAGCGTACGCTGGATCGAAGACACACCACCCTTAAACATTTTCGGCTTGCCTGAACCGATACTTCCACAAAGCAAAGCGTCGCCGCAGCGATTTCAAGTCGCTAAGAAAAAGGCCGTTTCACATCCCATGGTGGTGGGGCAAACGCTTTCCAGCGATGCGGAAACGATGCTGATCCAGATTGGATTTGATTGGCGTTACGTTTGGGAAGATTCCAACTGCACGACCGACCTGACTGAAGCCGCGGAAGCAGCATGCAAAGAGTTTGATGGTGTGACGATGCAATTCGATATCACCGGGCGAGTTCCACTGCGCCTGATGATGATCCAAAACCGACAGACCAATCAACTGAAATACCAATTGATTGGTTATGGCATGATCTTTTTAATGGCCGTCATATTATTTCGCGGTTTCACGGTAGTCTTGGTGGTTGCATCGGCCCCGGTGGTAGGCGTTTTTTGGACGCTCGGGTTCCTTAGGTACTTTGATCTTCAGGACAATCCGTTCAGCGATGTCATCCTGCCAGTCTTGTTGAGTTTGGTGGGGTTTACGGACGGAGTCCACATGATGGTGTTCATTCGCCGACAATTGATATCCGGTCTTGCTCCTAAAGAAGCCTGTCGGAAAACGATCCAAGCAGTCGGTTTGGCGTGCTTTTTGACATCGCTTACCACCGCGATCGGGATGGGGTCGTTGATCTTGGCTCGGCATGAAGCCGTGCGCGAATTTGGTTGGGCTTGCGTTCTGGGAGTCGCGGCCACATGGGTTTCCGTGATGGTGATGATCCCGTTGATCTGTTCGATGGCATGGAGCAAGCGATTGGCTCGCGGCGGTGAGCGCAATTTCATTGACCAGAAATTGAGTTCGATCGGAATCGTGATCTCTTGGACGATCCGCCACGCGCGCATCGCAAGCTATGCATCGATCGGATTGATGGTCGCGTTGGCCTTGGTGGCCTGCCGGCTTCGTCCTGACGATCGCACCTCCAGCATTTTACCAACGGGAAGTCCCGCCCAGTTGGCGCTTGCTCATTTGGACAAATCGATGGGAGGCCTCGATGTTTGCACGATTAACATTCAGTGGACCGCGGAATCCGATCATAGTCCAAGGGCAGCAGCGGAAGTGATTCGTGCAGTTGATTTGTTAGTGGACGAGGATCCATTGTTGGGGCATCCGCTGTCATTGTGCCGACTGATCGACGCTCTTCCGGGCGACGGGACATCGTTGGACAAGATGGCCATGTCGGATCTATTGCCTCCGCCACTGAAGTTGGCGTTCTATGATCCGGAGCAATTCAAGGCCACCATCAATTTTCGAGTGCAAGACCTAGGAACGGCAGCCTACCAAAGTAGCTTTGAGCGGCTCGAGTCGAAGTTCCAGGAATTGGAACATCGGTTTCCTGGTTATTCCATGACACTCCAAGGAGATCGTGTTTGGCGATGGCGAGATCTTTATCGCATCATTGTCGATCTCACTACGAGTTTAGGGACCGCTTCGATTGTGATCTTCTTCGTCATGGGCATCGCATTTCAATCCATCCGAATCGGCTTGATTTCGATTGTTCCCAACATGGTGCCGTTGGCGTTCGGAGCTGCATGGATGGCGCTAACCTCGCAACCTTTGGAAATCGTCAGTGTATGCGCGTTTACGGTGTGCCTGGGTATTGCAGTGGACGACACGATTCACTTTTTATCGCGTTATGTGGAAGAGCAGGAGGAAACGACGGACCATCTGCAGGCCATTGAACGCTCGTTTCAGGCCGTCGGCACCGGGATGATCATGACGACGATTGTGTTGGTAGCTGGGTTCAGTTCTGTACTGACAAGCGACACACGTGACCACCGCATTTTTGCCTCGTTGGGTGTGATCACTTTGGTGGCGGCATTGGTCTGCGATTTAATCATGCTTCCACCTTTGCTTGCCTACTTCGACAGAAAGAAACAATAGGCAGTAGCTTCAAACCCACAAGCGAGATGCCTTCTTGGTTTGTTCACCGTCGAAGTGAACTAAACAGGCGTGGGTCGCCAGTGCTCTCCCATGCTGTCCTGTTGGCCTACTTGAATTGAGTTCATTGCAGGATTGTGACTGTTCGAAGCTGGCGTATTCTTTTCCTCGCCCTTCAATCGTCTCAAGTGATTCAAGCAGTCGAAGCCCCAAAGAAAGGAGACGATTACTGCAGAAACCATACCCGCAAAAGGCATGTTGATTTTTAGCCCGTTGAGCATTAGCAATACAACGGCCGAGGATGCCGAAAGAGCGGAGACCGCTAACTTAATGTAAAACTCTGAACTAGAACGTCGCGTATCACTTCTGGATATCGCTCTTCTCGCATTGGAATTTGCTAATTCACGCAAAGCAGTTAGATCGTTGCGTAATTCAGGAGCTTGCTGACGTGGAACGAAGGACTCTTGTGTTAACGGAGCTGTTGATTCAGGTTGCGTGCTTCCTTTCTCGACATCAAGCCCGAGCGAGGCAGCAACACGCGATTTGCCTTTGCCACTGGTTATCGCTTCTTTGGCACCAGTTTTTGGGCTGGTGCGAGCCGCAGGCTCAGCGTCGGAACTAGTCCGAACCCGTTGAAGCAATCGTTGCATGTATTCTTCAATCGACTCCTCCTGAGCTTCCTCGGTCGAATTCACTTCAGGATTCGAATTCACTTCTGGATTCGAGGGAGCTTCACTCGCCGGGAGTTGATTGTTGGGATTTTGAATATTTTCATCAACGCGAGAATCGTCGTTCACTGCCGAATCTAAGAAAGCAACATCCGTTGCTTGGTGTTCAACACTGGGGTGCACGTCAGGGATCATTTCCGACGGTTCTTGAACTTGTTCGCTGAAAGGGGCTCGGTTTTCAACGTTCGAAGACTCCATCGTAGATGCGGAACTTGGACCATAAGATTGCGACCATCGTCTTGAATCGGTCGATGAGTTTCCGGAGCTTGTGCCGCGGCGAGTGTCCGCGTCAACAATCATCCGCTTTAATCGATCAGAGATTGCTTCATCCTCTGTTTCCGACACGTAGGTAGCTTCGTTGTTTGGAAAAACAT
>JBIKLJ010000243.1:0-7095 GCA_044359895.1 Pirellula sp. | reverse complement strand
CAATATCATCGAAACGCGCCGAAACGGTAATGGTCTCCAAGGTGTCCGCGACGCCTGTTCGAGTGCGAACAAACAAACCGTTGATCGAGTTGTTGACGATGCGGTTTCCATGAATGTCTGGACCAACGCGGTCGAAATCAGGAATGAACAGGCCGCTTGCTTGGGAGCGTAAATCGGCGAAGTCGGATTCCTTGAAGCTGTTTGGTGTAGCGGAAATCGCAGCATCCGCACTCAACGTGATCACGTTGTTGTAAATCGATGGACGCGAGTCAACCAAATTGATCGGGGTAATGACCTGTGACAAGCCATCAACCACCACTTGGCCTCCACCATATCGAAGCTGCGAGTGAATGATCGAGTTCAGGAAAAGTCCATTGCGTTCTTTGTCGACTCGGGTCTCATCGCCGCCGTCGATTCCATTTCTGAAATCAATTCCACCCCAATCGCCTGCCGCTGGCGCTGGCGGAGTTCGGTCTGGATTGAGCCCGATGCCAATCGGATCATTAATCGACGTGACGATTACATTTTGGCCAGGAGTTCCCAACAGCTGTAGCGAACCGCCACTTCGATCGACGCTGACAGTGGAGCTTCCAGCACTGATTCGAGAACGTCCCATCTTGATGATCGCGCCAGCATCAATCATGACGGTCACATTCTTCGGCACGTCAAAAGTCGAACCGTCTGCCAATGGATTTCCAAACCGATTGAATCCAATTTCATAGGCTCGGTTTTGAGTGTTACCGAGAATTCGAACGCTCACGGCGCGGCTGCCCGAGACGTCTCTGGCTGCTTCATCTCTCGCATCTTGCAGAGCGCGTGCAATGGTATTGTAGGGGGCAGCAATCGTTCCATTGCCGCTAGCCGACGCAGTCTTGTCAACCCAAACTGTGTAAGCGGACATGTCGGCTTGCCCAACGATCGGCGCTGCTCGATCAGGACGAGTCGGCATGAACCAATAATTGAAGGTCCCACCAGGGCGACCATCTCCGTCGCCATCCAAGGCAGTCGGTGTTCCCTCTACATCTACCAAGGTCGAAGCCGTTGGTGGTTTGTAATCAATGCGTAGCTGATACTTTCCTTCGGACTTTCCTCCTAAACCGGAATCTTCAATATTCGGATCGTATCCGGTGTTGCCTTTGGCACTCACCCCAACGATGTAATCGCCACCGCGATCCACACTGATGGAGATACGAGGGTCGTCGCTGAAATAATCTTCGTTGGCAGCGATCTCAACCCATCTTGGCGATGTGGTCGTTCCTTCATTGAGATATAGACGCAACGATGCATCGAGCAAGCTCGAGTCGGCTTGTCGTTCCGCCAAGATTTGCAGATCGAGCTCGCCCCCCTGACTAGGAACGGAAAATCGATACAGATCGATGTCCTTGCCTTCAGGCCGAAGAATAAACTGGCCGTGGATAATATCTGCGTTGCCAGGGAAAACGGCCTCGGCTCCCGTGCTAATAGCTAAATTGCTCTGAACTGTAAATTGCGGCAGTTCGTCTGCATTGCCAAGCCCAAGAAGCACCCCGATTCCACGCATGAAGGAACGGAATAGCTCGGTTCCAAATTGATTTTCATTAGCTCGGTTGAAGTCTTGGATGTCGATAACGACTGCTTCTTGGGACCGATTGGACAACAGTCGGCCTGCAGCATAGGTCAAAGATCCCGGGCGGTTGGCTTCGACCGTTGTCAAGGCTCCAACAGGATCGATCGCTTGCATGTCGCCAACGGCAATGGTCAGTCCAAGGCTGTCACTTTCGGTAAATCGTACTCCCAGGTACTTTTCGTACAACGACATGATCTGACGAACCATGTCCTTCTGAGTCTCGGTAATCGCATTTAGCTGAACGCTTTGATTAGCATTGCCCAGCAACGTCGAGAAGTTGTAGTTGATGACGGCAATGCCGCTTGCATCACTCGCCCTGACGATGTGCTGCTGATAGCGGTTGTTTCGATTGCCTTGTTCGTCGTTGGCACCAGGGAAATCTAACGGGAACGGACTTCCTGTGCTGTTCTCAATCTTGGCATTGATGATTGCGGACTTCGCTCCAGGCCCCGTCAACCAGCTTCCACCCAAATCAACAGCGGTGTCAAATCGGCTACCAGCATCGCGGCCAGCTGGGTTCGTATCACCTTCTTGATTAATAACGGATACCGAGGTGCCGGCAGGATTTTGCTCGTTGCCAATTCGCAATCGCAAAGCTGCGATCGGAAGAGCGACTGCATTAGCATCTACGAACAATGCATCAATGTTTCGGTTGAATACCAAGGACGCTCGATTGAGCGCTGCGTCGTAGCTTACCGAAACTGGATTAATTGGCCGAACCCCTGCTGCATTGGCCGAGTTGCCCGTGTACACCAACTCGTAATAGATTGGCTTTACCGCTTCAATTGGGTCCAAATCATCGTCGTTAAAGAAGACGTGAATCTGGTTCCTCAATTGGCTCAGCGAACCATTCGATGCGCGAACAACCGGTTGAGGTACTACCGACTGAACGGTGGTTCCGAGATCCAAATCAAATCGGATACTTTGATTGACCCCGTTGTTGAATGCCAATCCATTGACGTTACGAAGAGTAAATGGTCCAGTGCCGAGAATATCAATCAGATACGAGTCGTCAGGAAGCGTCTCTGCGAATCGGACAACCACTTCGCGATCGGAGTCGCCAAAGCCAACATAGGCCGGAGTGATCGTTACGTCGTCCCCTGCAAGAAGATTCAGTTGAAGAGGCGTGGCAAAGTTACCGCCAATACGAACAAATGATGCACCGCTGATGAGGCGGCCTTGGACTACCAAACGAGCCTCGTTAGAGTTGTTGATAGCGTCTAACAGTTCTTGAACAGTGGTGGCAAACCGAGCGTTGCTGTTTACTTCGACACGGATGTTTTGACCATCCACGAGGACCGAAGGAGCCCCTTGTCCGCCGTAATCTCGTGAAACGATTTCAATCCGAGCCGTGGTTCCTGGCCGAGTTGTAATGAACTCAACCTGAAGCGTGGTTGTTCCCGAGTTGAGATTGGAGGATACGCGAGCCGAGTTAGCCCCTTGCAAAGTCAAGATTTGATTCACTGGGACGGTGTCGGCAATCACGGTGCTTTCTGACCCGCGGAGTCGCTTGACCAAGACCTTCGATGCGACAGCCACGTCCTCGCTCATCGCCCGGACCAAGTCCGCTGCGGTAGTTTTGCTTCCCGCCAGCACGTTCACTTCGATGTTGATCCGGTTCCCCTCGACTCTCAACAAAGGCCAGCTCGCCGGCTTACCTGCAGGGCCGGTCGTTCGAGATGCCTGGGTAAATCGGAGCTCAAGCCCATTGCCCTGCTGGCCCGGTAGCGATGCACTAAAGTCTAGAACGACTTGGCTATTGGTTCCTAGGTCGGTGCTTAGGTAAGCACTTTCCAGAACGCCATCGCCGCCCGATCGTTTGAACTGAATACCGGAAAGCGTGTTTGCATCCAACGCCGTGGTATCGTCAAACCGAAGCACGATTTCGCGCGGACTGGTGTTCAGCACGGTGGCGTTCGCCCCCGTCGCACCAATAGCGATCAAAGATCCTTCGTTAGGCTGTACACCAATCAATTGCGGACCAGCCGCCATCAGGTGCCTAGCTTCCAAAGATTCCAGCAACGAATTGCGAACCCGCAATTGCTTGCGTTTCTTTCCGCGAATGCTTCGAGGATTTTTGCTGGAAAAAGAACCACTTCCGAAACCGACGGTGGTCATCTACGAACCTCATCAGGTGCCAAAAACAAGGACCAATACGAATAGCGACAAAACAGGGAGCCGCAATTTCGAGTCTAATTCGCTCCGCTGACAATGCAACGAATCAACAGCCTTTAGGAGAGACTTCCCTCTTTGCAAGTCGTTTTGAGCCCAACACTTGCTCTGAAATCAGCCATACAATCATCAAGGGTGTTACAATTCAATGCCTGCTTTGGAGGGGCGGAACCTCAAAAAAGTTCCCCAACTGTCTCTTTCTAAGAATCATTCCGAAGAATACAAAGAAGGGAGATGCCAAAACCCCTTGAAAGTGGGCCGAAGCTCACCCATCCTAAAAACCCCCATTTTTCCTGTAAAAATCAGACTCATTATGTTTCAGTCGCTTCAAGAAGGTCTCCAGTCCGCGTTTCAATCCTTGCGCGGTAAAGGGAAATTGACCGAAGCAAACATGCGGGAAGGGATGGCCATGGTCGAAAAATCCATGGTCGATGCAGACGTTAATATCGATGTAGTCCGAAAGTTCATGTCGGACGTCACTTCTGCTGCAGAAGGTCGCCGAGTTTTATTTTCTCTTCGGCCTCACGAAGAGCTAATCAAGATCGTTTACGAAGAATTGGTCGCCCTGCTCGGCCCAGTCGATAACTCGATTCCCATGAAACGAGGCCAGTTGACCAGCATCATGATGTGCGGTCTGCAAGGGGCCGGAAAAACAACGACCTGCGGCAAATTAGCCACGCTTATCAAAGAGCAGAAACTGAAGCCGTTTTTGATCGCAGCTGACTTGCAGCGCCCCGCAGCTATCGAGCAATTGCACGTTCTGGGGCGGCAATTGGGGGTCGGGGTCTTCAGCCAAGTCGGTGCGACAGACCCGGTTGCGGTTTGCCGCGAAGGGCTCGCGCAAGCCAAGGCCAACGGGGCGGATGTCGCCATCTTTGATACGGCTGGTCGACTTGCGATCGACGCAGAGCTCATGGACCAGCTCAAGCAGATCGACAAACACATCGCTCCCCAACAAGTCTACCTGGTGGTGGACGGCATGACGGGCCAAGATGCGGTCAACAGCGCTAAGGCCTTCAATGAAGCCCTTTCGATCGACGGCGTCATCATGACGAAGCTCGACGGGGATGCTCGCGGTGGGGCACTGCTGAGCGTCAAGGCGGCGACGCAGGTTCCCATCAAGTTCATCGGAACCGGTGAGCACATGGACGCCTTGGAACCGTTTCGCCCCGAAGGGATGGCAAGCCGGATCCTGGAAATGGGCGATATCGTCGAAGTCGCTCGCGAAGCACACCGACTGATTGACGACCGCGAACGGAAGCAGCTTGAAGAAAGAATGTCCAAGGGAATTTTCACCCTGGGTGACTTTCGGGACATGATGCAGAAGCTTCGCAAGCCAGGACTCATGACAAAAATGCTGACCCTGATGCCCGGCATGGGGGACTTGTCCAAAATGATGGCCAACGCAGACAGCGAAAAGGAAATGCGTCGCCTAACGGGCATCGTCGATTCGATGACTCCCAGCGAACGCAAAAACCCAAAGCTCATCGATCCCTCCAGGAAAAGCAGGATCGCCAAAGGCTGCGGCGTTCAGCCGAATCAAGTCAGCGACTTGGTGAAGCAATTTGAAATGCTGGCACCCATGTTGCAAATGGCAACTAGCGGTAGCATGGGGGACAAAATGAAAATGATGCAGCAAATGCAAGGCATGATGGCCAACAACCCCTTCGGCCCCCCTGCCAACATGAAAATCAAAGGCAGCACCGGTAAGCGACTCACCCCCAAAGAGCGAGAGAAGCTTCAAAAAGAACGGGATCGGCTCCTGAAAAAGAAGAAAAAGGGCTAAGCAAACTTGCCCCATTGAGCCGCAGGCGCTAGCCGCGACCAAGCGTGTTGATGGAAATTTAGCAAGCTGGCTAACGAGAAGTGCCAAAAATTTTCAAAATACATCTCCACACCGACCTTGGAAGTCGTTATCCTTTCACCCCCTTCAACGTCAGTTTCCATGGAGATGTAGCACAGTGTCGGTTCGTATTCGAATGAAACGTATGGGCAGGAAAAACCGCCCTTTTTATCGTCTTTGCGCCATCGATCAACGCAGTCCACGTGATGGACGCGTTCTCGAGGAATTGGGTCACTACGATCCAATGTGTCGCGAAACAGATGCACGAGCCATCCTGAAGGGTGACCGAATCAAGCACTGGATCAGCGTTGGTGCTCAGCCAAGCGAAAACGTACAAGTTCTCATCAAGAAGTACGGTTCGGAAGGTACACACCTGAAGCAGCAAGAAGAAGCACTCAGCCGTTTGGGCCGTCAGCCAATCAAACAGCCTGTCGCTGCATCGTAGTTGCTCCTTGGCAATGCGATTTGATATCGTAACCCTGTTTCCCCAGATTTTCTCTGGCTACTTGAGCCAGAGTCTTCTTGCTAAAGCGATCGATCGTGGACTAGTAGAGATCCACATTCACGACCTAAGAGATTGGTCGACTGATCTCAAGCACCACAAAATTGACGACCGCCCGTATGGCGGCGGTCCTGGGATGCTGATCTGTGTAGAACCAGTGATCAATTGCGTCGAAGCCGTTCAGAAAATGAGCGACACGCCCGGGGTGGTCATGCTGACAACGCCTCAAGGGGACCGATTGGATCAACGCCGCGTCGAGCAGTATTCCCAATTGAATCGTATTATCCTGCTGTGTGGTAGGTACGAGGGGTTCGATCAGCGAGTCATCGACATCCTGAATCCCGTGGAGATCAGCATCGGAGACTATGTCCTGAATGGGGGCGAAGTCGCTTCGATGGTTTTGGTGGATTCCACCATACGCATGATTCCAGGCGTTCTGGGTGATGAACAGAGCAGTTGGGATGATTCGTTTTCTCGCGGAAATCGCTTGCTTGAGTTTCCGCAGTACACACGCCCCCCCTCCTTTCGCGGGCACGATGTACCTGAAATTCTATTGAGCGGTGATCACGGAAAAATTGCAGACTGGCGCAGCAAGCAAGCCATGGAAAAAACCAAACGTCGGCGCAGCGACTTGCTCGAGTAATCTCGTCTAGCCCGCCAATCTCCCTCGCTGAATCTAGACGCCTACTTCCGCCAACAATTTTCCGCCCCACATTTTTCGACAGCTTCGCACTCGAATCAATCCAATTCGAAATACGAAACTCGTTCCTCGTGGGTCATATTAGCAAATGCCTTCTTCATGGCTTTTCGATCCTTGGCATTTGCGGAACGATAGGCTTGGTGGTTCTTAAATTTCTCCAGAAGCTCCAAGTCTTTTGCATTGGTGCTGGCCGAAGCATCCAAACTTGACTCAGCATTTTCGTTTGCCACCGATACTTTTGCACTGATCGATTCGAGGTGACTCAGCTTGTC
>JBIKLJ010000242.1:0-7099 GCA_044359895.1 Pirellula sp. | reverse complement strand
TGGTGATCGCTCCGACAGCTGCTGGATCTGGGATCATTTCCGCGAAGGCAGCTTCACGAAGAACATTGCAAGCGTCGTTTCGAGCTTGCTTGCCTTCGGTTTGCTTGGCGGTTTTGAATCGATCGTAGTAGGAAGCTCGTAGTTTCGCAACAAGTTCCGTATCGTCTGCCACCGTAAAGGCGACCTTGGTCGGCTTGATCTTTTCGAAAAGCTCTCGCTGCAAGTCGATGACTTCACGGCAAATTCCGTGAGCAAACTTGATCGCATCCAGCATCTCATTTTCAGGAATTTCTTGGGCAAAGCCCTCGATCATGACAACTTCGCGATCGTTCGCCGAAACGATCATATCCAGATCGCTTTCTTCCAGCTGAGCGTGCGTTGGGAACGCTACAAAATTTCCACCAACTCGGCCGATGCGCGTCGAAGCGATCGGACCGGTGAATGGAAGCGAGCTTACGAACAAAGCACATGCGGCTCCGTTCATTCCAAGAACGTCTGCGTCGTTCTGAATGTCGCTGCTGAGAACGATCGACTGCACTTGAACTTCATCACGAAATCCTTCGGGAAACAAAGGCCGAATCGGTCGATCGACCAAACGGCTTGTCAAAGTTTCCTTGGTGGTGGGGCGGGTTTCTCGCTTGAGGAAGCCGCCGGGAAATTTGCCCGCAGCCGCAAATCGTTCACGATAATCGCACGTTAGCGGGAAAAAATCCGTTCCAGGCCGCGATGGCCCGGTGGATACCGCGTTGATGACAACCGTGTCACCATATTGGCACAAAACGCACGAGGTGGCTTGCTTGGCGAGCTGGCCTGTTTCAAAAGCCAAGATGGAATCGCCGATTTTCTTTTCTACTCGAATCTTCACTACATTCACTTCCTTAACAAAAAACAAAAAGCCTCATGCACAAGCTAACGGAGATTGAGCCCTAAAATTGATTGCAGGGGGCTCGCAAACTTCCTTTGCCACGTCGACAAGGGGGATGGCTGAGACACACAAAAGAGAAATTCAACACACTACAAAAACCACAACAAAAGACGGACATTTCGTCCGCCCAACCACACTGACACCAAAGCATGCTAACAAAGTGCTCGGAGGCCAAGGCGACAAACCATCATCAAAAATCAAAAACAAAGGCCGGTTCGAGAACCAGCCTTTGGAAAAACAACTACTTTCGAATATTCAATCTGCTGATCAGATTCAAATATCGCTGCGGATCATGCTTGCGAACATAATCCAGCAAGGATCGCCGCTTGCTAACCATTCGCAAAAGGCCGCGTCGGCTCGAGTAATCTCGGGTTGCACCTCGCATGTGCTCGGTCATTCCGTTGATACGCTCCGTCAACATGGCAATTTGCACATCGGGAGAACCATTGTCCGCTTCATGCGTTCGGAACTGGCTTAGGATTTCTTGCTTGCGTTCTTTGGTAACGGTCATCTAAAGACAAACTCTCATCTTCTTGCTACAAAAGCCTCAGGAACCACCTTTCGGCACTCTAATTAACAGGGAAGTTCGAAAGAATAGCGGCTTTTGGAACTTATGCAACGCCAATTGAGCAACTGCCGGGTTTAGAATGTGCCAATCTGCCTTTCCAATTCGGGCCTTTAAAAATCATGTCATTCTTGAACACCATACGCATCGCCATTCGCGCTCTTTCAAAAAACAAGCTCCGGGCCGGCTTGACCATCCTAGGGGTGGTGATTGGAATTGCAGCGGTAACAGCCATGGTTTCGATCGGCATGTCGGCAAGCGAATTGGTTCAAGGCGAATTTCGAAACTTGGGGACGAATGTGATTGTTCTTGCTCCCGCAAACCGACGAGGTGGTCGAGCGGCTCAGATTCCAACCCTAACCGCAGCCGACGTGCAAGCGATTCGGCGTGAATGCCCAAGCACCTTGGGCGCGACCCCGATTGTTGGTTCGTCGGGACAAGTGATTTCAGGGAACAACAATTGCCGCCCCAGGGAGCTGGTTGGAGTGGGGGCGGATTATCTGCTGGTTCGCAACTGGCAAATTCGACTCGGAGCATTCTTCTCAGACGGCGACATTAACAATTCGAATAAAGTGTGCGTGGTAGGTCAAACGGTGGTGAAGAAACTGTTTCAGACAGCAAACCCGATCGGCCAAACCGTGCGAATCAAAAACATTCCCTTTGAAATTGTTGGGGTTTTGGCCAGTAAAGGTGCGAACATTGTCGGGGACGACCAAGACGACGTTGTTCTGATGCCATATACGACGGTCCGGAAACGGCTCCAGGGCAGCAATTTCAACAATATTGACGTTGCTTTGATTTCCGCCAAGAGCGGGGAGCTCATGGGGCAGGCCGAACAAGAAATCGAGTCCCTTATGATGGATAGGCATCGAATTGCACTTGGCCAGCAACCGGACTTTGAGGTCGCTAACACCACGGAGATTGCTGGCGCCTTCAGCATGGTAACAGGCACGCTGACTGCCATGCTGGCTTCTATTGCAGGTATTTCGCTAGTCGTGGGTGGGGTTGGAATCATGAATATCATGTTGGTCTCGGTCACGGAGCGGACACGCGAAATTGGTATTCGCATGGCGGTGGGTGCTCGGCCGCGTGATATCCTGATGCAATTCCTTGTCGAATCGATGGTGCTTTCGGTTATTGGAGGAGCCATTGGCGTTGCGCTCGGGGTGGCCGGATCAGTCTCGTTGACGGTTTTTATCAACGCAATCTCGAACGGTCGAGACTGGCCAATCATCGTCAGTCAAGCCGCTGCAATCGTTAGCCTCCTTTTTTCCGCTGCAGTCGGAGTCGGGTTTGGGTTTTATCCTGCTTGGCGGGCCAGTCGACTTGACCCAATCGATGCCCTTAGATACGAGTAACGTTTGACAAGACGGCGTTAGCAGTCCAACATAGAACATCTGGAAATGGGCTTTTGAGGAATCAAGATTTGTAGGGCTGTGTGAACGACGAAGAGGAACTGATACAGTCTGCGCTAGCTGGTAACAGCTCTGCTTTCGAAGTCTTGGTGACTCGGTATCAGGATCGTTTGTATACCGCCATGATCAGCGTGGTTGGCAGCACGGACGAAGCCGAAGATGTCGTTCAAGAAGCTTTTATCCAAGCTTATTTGAAGCTGGACACCTTTCAGCAGAACAGTCGTTTTTTTACCTGGGTGTACAGAATCGCATTCAATTTTGCGTTAGCCCGTCGACGACGGCACCGCGGTCACCTGTCGTTGGACGAAGGACGGGAACTTTCCGGCTCGGAACCAACTTCCAAAATTGAGTCGCCTGATGAGCGAATGACACGAACGGAGGATGTCACTCTGGTACACCAAGCGTTGGCATTGCTGACCGAGGATCATCGGTCCATTTTGGTATTACGAGAAATGGAAGATATGGCTTACGAAGAAATTGCAGAGGTTCTGTCGATTTCGATCGGTACGGTTCGGTCTCGCTTGAATCGAGCTCGATTCGCCCTAAAACAACAGCTGGAAAAGTTCCCTCAATGGAATCCCGACACGTAGACGGCTCGCGAGTGATGGTCACCGGTGGGGCAGGCTTCATCGGATCGCATCTTGTTCGGGCCTTGGTGCATTTAGGGCACACGGTTCTTTGCTTCGACAAACTTTCCTACGCAGGGCATCGCGAATCGCTCGATGATCTTGCCGCTTCCTCAAAGCTTCATTGGTGTATCGAAGATGTCAGCGATCATCAAGCGGTTCGCTCTGCGATCAACAGTTTCGCCCCGATCGCGATTTTTCATCTTGCTGCGGAAAGCCATGTTGATCGATCCATCGATGGGCCCTTGGTCTTCGCTCAAACCAATACCATGGGAACCGTTTGTCTCTTGGATGCTTCGTTGAGCTACTGGAAAGGGCTTGATCCAGCCCAGCGAGAACGGTTTCGGCTGATTCAAGTCTCCACGGATGAGGTCTATGGCGAATTGATGGATGAATCGTTATTCAACGAACAGTCCCGTTACGATCCCAGTTCACCCTACTCCGCAAGCAAAGCCGCCGCCGATCATTTCGCCCGTTCCTTCCGACGCACTTACGGCTTGCCTGTTCACATCACCAACTGCTCCAACAATTACGGTCCATTCCAGCATCCTGAAAAGCTTATACCCGTGATCATCCAACGCGCCTTGGCTGGTCAGAGTATTCCTGTGTACGGGCAAGGGCTCAACATTCGTGATTGGCTTTACGTTACCGATCATTGCCAAGCCTTGATCGATGTTTGGCAGAAATCGGCACCAGGCGAAGATTATATGGTGGGTGCTCGATGTGCGTTTCGAAACTTGGATGTTGTTCATGCCGTTTGCCGTTTATTGGATTCCCTGTTGCCTCGCGTTCATGGCGAATCCTATCGCAATCAAATCCAGTTCGTGAAAGATCGTCCAGGTCACGATTATCGGTATGCGGTGGATCCTGATAAGATCATGAGCAAGTTAGGGTGGAAGCCGGCAGTCACGTGGGACAATGGGCTTCGGAAAACGGTTCAGTGGTATCTGGCTAATTCGAGCTGGCCACGAATTAAGAATTTAGAATCATCCAAAGGTGAGCTTCGCGAGCCAAATCTTGGTACAGAAAGTGACCAATCATGAAGTACAAGGGAATCGTTCTGGCCGGGGGCTCGGGTTCGCGGTTGTTTCCAGCGACGCTTGGGGTCAGCAAGCAACTTCTTCCCGTGTACGACAAGCCGATGATCTACTATCCGTTGTCGGTGTTAATGCTTGCCGGTATTCGAGAGATCCTTGTCTTGTGTTCCCCTCAAGACCGATCGGGTTTTGAACGGCTTTTGGGCGATGGTTCTCAGTGGGGACTTCAGCTGAGCTATGCAACTCAAAGCACACCTGCGGGTTTGGCTCAAGCATTTCTACTGGGGCGAGAGTTTTTGAAAACCAGCCCCTGTGCACTGGTTCTGGGCGATAATCTTTTTTACGGCCATGGTTTCCGAAGCATCTTACAGCAAGCAACTCAGCAAGCCATCGGTTGCACCATCTTTGGCTACCATGTGCACGACCCACGAGCCTATGGCGTGATCGAGATGGACGAACAAAATCAGCCCATATCCATTGAGGAGAAGCCGATCCAGCCAGCCTCCAACTTTGCCATCCCCGGTCTTTACTTCTTTGACGACCAAGTTGTCTCGATTGCCGAATCGGTTCGGCCTTCTGCACGAGGGGAGCTTGAGATTACCGATGTTTTGCGGGAGTACCTACGTCGTTCTCAGTTGCGAGTGGAATGCCTATCGCGCGGGTTTGCCTGGCTGGACATGGGTACCACCGATTCCCTTTTGGACGCTTCGAACTTTGTAGCATCGATCGAAAAGCGGCAAGGGCAGAAAATTGCCTGCCTCGAAGAAGTGGCCTATCGATCGGGATTTTTAAACGAAACGCAACTCATCGCGTTGGCGGCCAAGTTTCCCAACTCGTACGGTGACTACATCAAATCGTTGGTAGACCGGCGAGCACCATCGAAGCGGCCTTGAGACCGCTTTGAATGGCACCTTCGATACTCCCAGTTTCACAGTAATCACCGCATCGAAAAACACCCTCGGCAACTCGGCATCCATCGCTGAGTCTCAATTGCCGTTCCGCGATCGCGGCTTCTGTTTGATGGGGTAACGCGTACGGAACACGGTAAGTTCTCAAATGCTGCCACTGTCGGCTCGATTCTCCAAACCACGCAAGAAGTTCTTTTTGAACCGTCTGCAGTAGGTTGTCCCCCGTTAAATCGCAGTGGCCGATCGTGCTGACGCTTAAAAGAGAACGGCCCGGCGGCGCGTAGCTGGGTTGAGCAAAGTTAGGAAAGCACAAATTGTTGATCAGCCCTCCTTGGGATTTTTCTCCGTTAAGCACCAAAGTCGCTTCGCGAATCGGTGGGTTGTCTACGCTAAAGTACAAACAATTCGTGGAAGTACAGTCTGCCCCCACGCTCTTGTTTTTTTCGGCGGTTTCGTTCGCTGAGTTTTTGATCAAGCCGGCAAGAAGTCGTCTCGAAGCGGGCTCTTCGGTTGCAACCAGAATGCAATCTGCTGCCAGAGTGGTCCCGTCCGACAGGCTCACTTGGCCAGGCTGGACGCGAGCCACCGAACAACGCGTCTTGATCGATTCGCTCGGAAGCGATTTCGCAATTTGCAAAGGAATGGCTTGCATGCCTTCTTGTGGAAGTGCTGCATATCCATTGCTAAAGGTCCGGAACACAAAGTCCATCATGGCGGATGCCGTTTCCAACGAATCATCCAGAAAAATCCCACCAAAGAACGGACGGAAGAACCGTTCTAGGATGGTTTCTGAAAATCCGATTTGCTGGAGCCTACTTGCTGCGGACCCACGTTTTTGTACTAGCAGTTCGGAAACACTCGCTTTCTGCACTTGTCGTCGAAAAAGAGCGATTCGCATCTTGTCCCCCAACGATCCTACCGGAGCCCGAAGCGTCTCCCAAGCATGCTTGGGGGCAAGCCACCACGCGGAGCGAATCGGGTCGCAAACACGATACCGCCTCCCTTGATACTGAACCAAAGCACCCGCAGGAAATCGACCTAGCTGAAGTTGCTCCACATCAAGCTCTTTACGTGCCGTCTCGTAGGCGGTCAGAAAGACTTGAAATCCGTGATCTAACAGGAATCCATCCAACTTGTCCGTCTGAATTCGCCCCCCCACGGCGTCTTTCGCTTCAAGCACTGTGACCCCGCAGCCCGCACGATGCAACGACCTAGCTGCAATGAGCCCAGACAGCCCAGCTCCAACAACAATCACATTTTTCATAAATCAGGCGGACAATCCCAAGGTAACGGCGGTGTAGTGGACGAGGCGTCCCGCATTTCGTAGTGGACGAGGCGACGAGTCCCCGCACCACCTGTACCCGCGTTATTCTACGAACTTTCAACGCTTGCACACTGCTGGAAATGCCATGATCGACGCTTCCTTTCGGGTAGCCACATAGCGAATGTTTGCCAAAACGAAGCAACAACGAAGGCCATGCGAAGCCAACAGGAAGCCCATGCGGACAAAAACCGCCCGGTCTCGTTTGATCGTCCATCGTTACATTCCCCACAACCCTACTGTTCGATACCTGGATGCTTAAAATGGAGCGGATGTCGCAAGACTGGTGTCCCGACTTGTTG